>JANONE010000261.1:0-1879 GCA_031420675.1 Ilumatobacteraceae bacterium
GCGCCGGCCAGGCCGACCTGCCGATCACCACCGAGAACACGCAGCACACGTCGCAGCTCGTGTTCCCCACGTTCGCCGGCGTTGCCGGCTCGGGCAGTGCCTCGCCGGGCGCCAGCGCGATGAGCCAGATCGGGTCGTTCAACTGGGCCTTGCTGGTTCACGGCTCGCAAGCCATCACGTTGCACCGGCCGATTCCGGTGGAAGCGGCGGCCACCGTGCAGGACAAGGTCGTTGCGATGTACGACAAGGTCAAGGCTGCCGTCGTCGTGATGGAGAACGAGGTCAAGGCGGTGGACGGCGAGCCGCTGTGGAGCACTCGTTCGGCCGTGTTCATCCGCGGCGAAGGTGGTTGGGGTGGCGACCGCGGCCCATCCGGTCCGCAGAACGAGCCGCCCGCGGACACCGCGCCCGACCATGAGATCACCTTGCAGACCTCGCCCGACCAGGCGTTCGTCTACCGGCTCTCCGGCGACCGCAACCCGTTGCACACCGACCCGTCGTTCGCTGCGCTCGGTGGCTTCGAGCGGCCGATCCTGCACGGGCTGTGCACCTACGGCTTCACCGGCCGTGCGCTGCTCGGGGTGCTGGCCGAACACGACGTGACGCGCTTTCACCACATCGAAGGCCGCTTCTCGTCTCCGGTCATGCCCGGCGATGCGCTGACGGTTCGCGTGTGGCGCACGGGTACCGGCGAGGCCGCGTTCACCACCTCGGTCGGCGACCGGGCAGTGATCGATCAGGGTCTCGCCCGCTTCAGTTGACGCAGCGGGCTGCCGTCACTGCGAATCGGGGTAGCAGATCACCGACACGTCGATGCCGTTGACGTACGGGTCGTGTGTGCGGACCGCGTGACGGGCCCGGTCGGCCACCGACGACAGTTGCTGCGGCGAGCCCTCGCTGGTCGGCACCTGGACGGTGACATGAATTCGCCCTGGCATGCGTTCGACGTCGACCAATGCCGGAAGATGGACGAGCTCGTGACGGATCGCAGTCGCGTACCCGGCCTCGACAACGCGTTTGGCAACTGCGCCGGCGACCGTGACGCTGGGTAGCTCGTCCTCGACCTGGCCGGGGTCGATCTCGACCATCGGAACATGATGACGAGTTGCGCACACGGAACCCATTTCGCCAAGCGTGCGCGCCGAGCCGTGCTCACGAGCCACGATGGTGAGGTCGATGTGGCTCTCCAGCGGGCAGTCGGCGTGCTTGCTGATGCCGCGGCAAGGGCCACCGTGTTCGTCGGCGCACTTGACCACCTCGTGGCCGTCAGCCACCAGCTGGTCACCAATCTCGGTGGCGTTGCCAGGAGTGGATTCGATGAGCAGGAGCTTCATGGCCCCAGTCGAACCCATCAGCGGTGCAGTGGCCAGGGTCGAAGGTCACGGAGTGTCGGGGCTGCGTCCGACGGTTCAGCCCTGCAGGCGGGCCACCACGTCGGCCAGCGGCACGTCGTTGCGGTCACCGGTGCGGCGGTCCTTCACCTCCACCACGCCGTCGACCAAGCCACGCCCGACCACCACGATCATCGGCATGCCCAACAGCTCGGCATCGTTGAACTTCACGCCGGGCGAGACGCCGACACGATCGTCGAGCAGCACGCGTAGGCCGGCGGCCTCGCACGCGGCTGCGAGCAGCTCGGCTGCAGGTAGCTGTGGATCGGTGGGCTTGCCGGTGGCGACGATGTGCACATCGGCCGGGGCCACCTCTCGCGGCCACACCAAGCCCTTGTCGTCGCAGTTCAGCTCGGCCACGGCCGCAACCGCACGCGACACCCCGATGCCGTACGAACCCATGGTGACAACGCGGGTCTTGCCGTTCTCGTCGAGCACGGTGAGGCCCAACGCTTCGGCGTACTTTCGGCCCAGCTGGAATATGTGAC
>JANONE010000262.1:0-6846 GCA_031420675.1 Ilumatobacteraceae bacterium
AGGTACTCGATGCAGTTCAACGCTCGTGAAGCCATCCACATGCTGGAGCTGCGTTCCTCGCCGCAGGGCCATCCGTCCTACCGCCGCATAGCCCTTGAGATGCACCGCCTGATCGCGGAACAGGCTGGTCACCGGGCCGTCGCCTCGGTGATGACTCACCTCACCACCGAAGCCCCCGAGCTCGAGCGCTTGGAAGCGGAACGGCGAGCGGAAGCCCGACGCGGCCGGACCTGAACTCCTAGTGTGACGGTTGTCACACTGAGCAGCCTCTGTCGACGGTCGCCGTAGTATCCCCGGCCTCGCACCGGGTAAGCGCTGGATAACGCACTGGGTAATCACAAGGACCGATGATGGCTGACGAAAAGATCCCAACCGAACCAGACGAAGAGGGCGAGGAAGTCGAAGAGGACGCCGACGTCGACCCTGTCGACCTCGACGAAGACGAGCTCGACGAAGATGTGCTGGAGGAAGAAGACGAGTTCGTGGCCATCGACGACGATTTCGTTGCCGCCAGCGAGGAAGAAGAGGAGGAGGAAGAGGACGAGGACGACACCAGTGGCCCCGTTCGTCGGTCGGTGCCTGCAGCCGAGGAAGAAGAAGACGACGACGACATCGTCGCCCCCGACGATGTGGAGGCCGACCTCGACACCATCTTGAAGGATCGTCTGGTGGCCGCCGACGACGACGAGAACGAGGACGACGAGCCCGAGGAGAAGGGGGAGGCCGCTGATCGACTGCAGCCCAAGCGGGCCGATGAGCAGCTGTGTCCCACCTGCTTCCTGCTCGTGCGTCTGGGCGCACCGGTGTGCCCGATCGGTGACGACGAATGCCCGATCTTCAGCTGAGCGCCTGATGCCCCCGCAGCACCCGCTCATCGAGAAGGTGCTCGATCTCGTGGTGTACGCCCCTGTGGGCCTCGCCCTGCTACTTCGGGCGGACGTGCCCACGCTGGTGGCCAGCGGGCGCACACGGGTGCACGAGAGGGTTCAGGTGGCCCGTTGGGTCGGTGAGATGGCAGTCACCTATGGCAAACAGAGCATCGGGGGTCGCGCGACCGACGCCATGGTCGCTGCGTCCACGTCGGCCGCGGGAACGACCCGGGACGCAGCGGCGCTTACCCCTCCCGCGGCCTCTGTGCACCGCTCGCCGCCGTTCGACGCCTACGACCATCTCGCCGCGGCCCAGATCGTGCAACTGCTGGGTCGGCTGCCACACGGCGAGCTGGCGCTCATTCGCAGGTACGAAGCATCGCAACGTGGACGGCGAACGATCCTGGCGAAGATCGATCAGCTGATCGGCGAATGATGGAACAGGCGGTGCGCCCACTGTCGGGTGCCGACACCGGCGCGGTCGCAGCGCTCGAACGCGACGCCCGGGCGGCGCTCGGCGACCAACGAGGCGGGCCCTTGCACCTCGCCGAAGTTGCAGCCGTCGGCGACTGGGCCACGGCGTTGAGCGCAGCTGATCGACTCGTATGGGTCGGCACCATTGACGAGGTCGTCGTCGGCTATTTGGAGCTCGGGATCTTCGGCCCGACCGCAGAGGTGCTGCAGGTCTACGTGGATCCACAGGCGCGCGAGGTGGGCTTCGGTGACTGGATGCTGGAGGCCGCCGTTGCGGCAGCGCGCGAGCGGGGCTGTGCCGTGATCGAAGGCACCGCACTGCCGGGCGACAGGGACACCAAGAACCTCTATGAACGGGCCGGCATCAAGGCTCGCAAGATCACCGTGTCGAAGCCGCTGTAACGACCCCGGCGTCGCTGCTACCGGCCCTGCCAGTTCGGTACGCGCTTCTCGATGAACGCGGTGAGGCCTTCCTTGGTGTCATCGGAGCGGAGCACCTTTGCGAACTCGTCGTTGGTCATCTGCTTCAAGGTCTCGTCGTCGGAGTAGGCCGCCGCCAATACCACCTTGCGGCTGGCCCAGACAGCGAGGGGAGCTGCTTCGGTGATCTTGCCGGCCAGGGCCATTGCTTCCTCCACGGCCTTGCCCGGCTCCGTCAGCCGGCTGATCAGTCCCAGCTCGTACGCCCGTGCCGCGGGAATCGGCTCGCCAGTGAGGATGGCCTCCATGGCCGCAGCCTGACCGATCGCCCGCGGCAGTCGGAACAGACCGCCGGCGCCGGCGATGAGGTTTCGCTTGACCTCGGCGAGCCCGAATGAGCTGCGCGTGGTCGCGACCACGAGGTCGGCAGCGAGGACGATCTCGCAGCCCCCGGCGGTGGCCAGGCCGTCGACAGCGACGATGACCGGCTTGGTGCGCTCGCGGTAGACGAAACCGGCGAAGCCGCCACGCTTGGTGTTCAACCCGGCGGCGTTGCCGGAGTTGATGGCCTTCAGATCGGCGCCGGCGCAGAACACCGGACGCTCCTGGCCCTCGGTATTG
Organism: Ilumatobacteraceae bacterium; assembly: GCA_031420675.1. GTDB lineage: Bacteria > Actinomycetota > Acidimicrobiia > Acidimicrobiales > Ilumatobacteraceae > UBA668. The sequence goes on from JANONE010000262.1 coordinate 2,385, forward strand.
GCCGTGATGATGCCGACCCACACACCGGGGTCGGCCTCGAGTTGATCGATTGCGGCTTCCAGGCCGTCGGCCACATCGCCATTGACAGCGTTGCGCGCTTCGGGGCGGTTCAGCGTGATGAGCGCGACACGACCCTGGACCTCATACTTCACGATGGCGGACATGGCTCCGACTGTAGAGGCGCGGTCGGCTTGACGCCGAACCGGCGCTCAGGCCTCGGTGACGACCTCGGCTTCGGCGGCCGCCGGAGGTTCTGTCGCGGCTGGGGCGTTCTCCACCGCTGGGGCTTCATCGACCACTGGGGCTTCATCGACCACGGGCGGCGCTTCTGTCGCCTCGATGGCTGCGGCGTGTTCGGCTTGCGCCTCCTCGACAGCCGCCACTTCCACCGCGGTTTCCACCGGAGCCTCGACGACGATCTCGGTGCCGGCAGCGGCAACTTGCTCGTCGATGACCGGCTTCGACTCGGTCTTCGACGCGGCGGGTACCTTCCGCGCCGCAGGTGCGGCAGCCTTCGGAGCGTGCTTCTTTGCCGGACCGACTGGACGTGTCGGCCGCAATGGCTTGGGTTGAGCCTTGGCATCGACGTTGATACCGAACAGGGCGGCGATCTGCGGCAGCAGCGAGCCGACACGCTTGACGGTGGCGAGCAGTTCGTCACTCACCTGGGCCGGCTTCTCGGCAGGTTGCACCTGGCTGCGGATCGGGCTGAACGCGACCGCTTCCAGCACGGCGACCCAGCGGTCGGGCATCGAATCACTGGTGAGACTGGCGGTAGCAGCGGTCGCGAGCTTGCCGGCCAGTTCACCAGGGAAGGGCACACCAGCCTTGGGCGGCTGCGAGGAGAGCTTGAGCGCCCGGACCACACGACCGACGGCGATGGCGGCATCGATGTCGCCGAACCACAGGCTGAGCTCTTTCTCCTGCTTGCTGACGAGGCCTTCCTTGAGCTTGGCCGAGATCTCGCGGGCGGCCTCGTCACGCGCGACGATCGGGTCTTCGCCAGCGGCCACCACGCTACGCAGGTCGCGCAGATCCAGCTCTTCGAGGTCTGCGAGGGCGGCATCAGCGCGATCGAGCCATTCGGCCACGCGCAACTTCGGGAGCAGCTGCTCGGCGATCGCGAGCAAGCCGGCGGCAGGGATTTCTTCCTTACCTTCGGACTTGAGTCGAGTGTTCTGCTCGTTGACGGCCTGGCGTACCGCAGGGATGCCGCCCTGCAGCGCCCGCTCGGCAACTGCACGCTGCGCCTCGGGCAGATCGGCCAACACGGCGCTGCGGTGCTTGCGGCCGGGCTTCAGGCGCTTGGCCTTGGGGCGCTGTGGCAGCTCGGGCGGGGCTTCGAAGCGGGGACGGCCCTGGGGGCGCGGGCCACGATCGGGGCGGGGACCAGCGGGGCGATCGCCCCGATCAGGTCGGTCGCCGCGATCGGGGCGGGGCCCACGATCCCGGACCTCGCCGGGGCCGCCGGCGGGTCGGTCGCGGCGCGGGCCACCGGGCCGTTCTCCGTCGCTACGCGGCGGGCGGTCGCGACGGTCGCCACGGTCACGACGGTCACCACGGTCACCACGGTCACCACGATCACCACGGTCACCACGGTCACCACGGTCGCCACGGGCCAAGGTTTGAGTGACGGCCTCGAACGGCTTGTCGGTGGCGATCATCTCCAGCAGGCCTGCCTTCTCCGCCTTCTGCTTGCCGGTGGCAACTGCGAGGATCGTGGTGCCCTCGAGCTCGGCCTCGGCCTCCGCCTTGAGGACCATGCCGATGGCGGCGCCAGCCGGGAGGATCGAGCCGTCGAGCACGCCTTTAGGTTTCTGGGCACCTGCGGCTCGCCACGTCCACGTGCCGTCGGGGCGCGCGCTGGTGAGCTCGATTTCGATCCTGCGGGACATAGCCGTCCACGGTATCTGGTGCAGGGCACTTCGCTCCACTGTGATGATGATCGGTACTCTCGCGCGGTGCCCATCTATGCGCTCGGCGACCTCGTTCCGAACATCCACCCCGATGCCTTCGTGCACCCCGATGCAGTCATCATCGGCGATGTGCACATCGGGGCGCAGAGCTCGGTGTGGCCGGGCGCGGTACTGCGCGGCGACGAGGGCTACATCACCATCGGCGAGCGCACCAGCGTGCAGGACAACTGCGTGCTGCACACCACGCCCGAGCGACCGACAGTGGTGGGCGACGATTGCGTCATCGGGCACATGGTGCACCTCGAGGCGTGCACGATCGAGTCCGGGTGCCTCATCGGCAACGGCAGCATCGTGTTGCACCGGGCAATCGTTCGTACGGGGGCGATCGTGGCTGCGAACGCCGTGGTGCTCAACGACACGGAGGTACCCAGCGGTGCGCTGGCGGTCGGCACGCCGGCGGTGATCAAGGCGGGTCGTGCGCGGCAGAGCGACATCGACGTCGGTGTTGCTTCCTATGTCGCGCGCACCGAGCGCTACAAGACCGACCTACGACGGATGGACTGATGCGCGCCTTCGTGGTCACCGTGGCGAGCCACGAGGTGGAACTCGCCAGCGATGCCCTGTGGGGCTTGGGCGTGGTGGCCATCGAGGAGCGTGCGCTCGGTGCGGCATTCGTCGAGCTCTGGACCTCGCTGGGCGATGATGCCGACCCGTCATCGATCGATATGCCAACGGCGTGGCCTTCTCGCTTCGTGGAAGTGGACGAGACGGCTGCGGACACGTGGCGCGACTTCGCCGAGCCGATCTGGGTCGACGACAACCTCGTCGTGCGGCCCGCGTGGGTGCCGTTCGATGCCCCGGCCGGCGTCACCGTGCTGCACATCGAGCCCGGCGCCACCTTTGGGATGGGCGATCACCCGACCACGATGCTGTCCCTGCGGGCGCTGCAGCGGCTGGTGCAACCGGGCTGTTCGGTGCTCGACGTCGGCTGCGGGTCCGGCGTGTTGGCGATCGCCGCATGCGCGTTCGGGGCTGCGTCGGCGGTCGCTGTCGACATCGCGCCCGCTGCCGTGTCGACGACTCGGGCCAACGCCGACGCCAACGGAGTGGGGGAGCGTGTCTCGGTGAGCACCACCGACCTAGCCGACGTGGAGGGCAGCTACGACCTCGTGCTGGCCAACATCCTGGCGCCCACACTGGTGGCGCTCGCCGCGAACCTGCGGCGGGTCGTCGCGCCGGGTGGTGCACTGGTGATCAGTGGCGTTCTGGCCGAGGCGCACGCTCATGTGCTGGCAGCGTTGGCCCCCTTGCACGTGGTGGCTACCGACGATCTGAACGGGTGGGCGGCGATCACCCTTCGGTGAGCAGCGCCTCGATCTCGCGTCGGTAGGGAACCGATGGCACGGCACCGGCCTTGGTGGTGCACAAGGCGCCGGCGGCAGCGGCGAAGCGGAGTGCCGTCGGCAGATCGTCGCCGGCCGCGAGGCGAGCGCACAGGGCACCACAGAAGGAGTCGCCGGCTGCGGTTGTGTCGATCGGGGCGACGGCGAAGGCGTCGATGTGGGTGATGCCCTCCGCCGTGTGCAGGTCGGCCCCGTCGTTGCCGAGGGTGACGACGATGGCGCGCGCGCCGAGGGCGAGCAGATGTGCCACCCCGCCGAGCAGCTCGACCTCGTGCTCGTTGGGCACGACGACATCGCACCACCTCAAGATCTCGCCGCCGATCACCTGTGCCGGTGCCGGGTTGAGCACGGTGATCGCGCCGGCGGCTCGCCCTGCGGCCATCGCCCGCTCCACCGCGGGCAGCGGTACTTCCAGCTGGCTCAGGACCACCCGGGCCGGCGGAAGCACCGACGCGGTGACGGAGCCGTTGGCGCCCGCGACGACGATGATCGAGTTCTCGCCGCTGCTCGAGACGCCGATGAGGGCGCGACCGGTGGCGGCGTCGGCGACCGCGACACGAGAAGAATCGATGCTGTCATCGGCCATCACCTGCAACAGCGTGGCGGCTGCCGAGTCGGTACCGACGGCACCGACGAAGGCCACGGCCGCGCCGGCCCGCGCGGCGGCGACGGCCTGGTTGAGGCCCTTGCCACCTGGGTACTCGGCGTAGCTGGTACCTGGCACGGTTTCGCCGGGGCCGGGCAGGCGGTCGACGGTGGCGACGAGATCGAGGTTGGCGCTCCCCACCACGCACACATCGAACATCGTGGTCGCGCTCATTCGTCGTCGCCGACGGCAAGCCGCAAGACCGGCGGCCGGGCCGGTCGGTCGGAGGGCAGCCGGGAGCTCATCGGGCCGTCGACAACAGCGGAGAGGCGTCGAGTACGTCGAGCGCCGGCAGGTACGTGCTGACGGCGTCGCGGCGGAACTCGGTGCAGAAGTCGGGCCGGAAGAAGCGGGCGCCCTCGCGCACGACGTAGTTGAGGATGAAGAAGCGGTAGGCCTCGGGCAGGAACATGACTTCCTCGTCGGTCATCGGGAAGACGCTTCGGTACGAGCGGAGGAACTCGAGAAAGGTCGGCTCCACCAGCGTGTGCGGGCCG
>JANONE010000263.1:0-1861 GCA_031420675.1 Ilumatobacteraceae bacterium
GCGGCGCAGATCGCCGAGCACCTGGCGCCCAAGATCGGCAACGTGTTCGTGGTCGGCGCGCTCGATCACCTGTACGGCAGCGGCCGCGGCGCCGGCATCGAGCACGGGGATGGCCTGCCCCTGCTGACGATGCGGAGTGGCCAGATCGAGGTCGTGGCACGGGTGGCCAACGTGGTCGAAGCCGTGAATGCGATGGCGACCTACGCCATCGGCGGCGGCGATCGCTTGCGGGTGGCAGTGGGGCACAGCGACCGGGAAACTGCCCCGCTCGCCGATGCCTTGGAGGCAGCGGTCTGCGAGGCGGCCAATGTGATCGACGTCGTCCGTTACCGCGTGGGGCCCAGTGTCGGGGTGCACACCGGGCCGGGTACCGCCGGCTGCTTCATGTTCCCTGCCCCCTGATTCGGGCCTCGCCGATTCGGGTCGCGCCGTTCAGGCTGGCCGTTCAGGCTGGCTGACAGCGTCGACGGCGGCGTCGAGCAGGTAGCTGAGGAACTGGTACAGGTGGTGTTCGCCCACCATCGGGTCGTCATCGTCGAAGTCGTTGGGTTGGTCGTCCTCGCCGACGTCGAGCAGCGTGCCCAGCACCAGCCGTACGGCGTTCAACGATTGCAGCAGGCCGTGCATCGCATCGTCGTCCAGCGGTGTATGGGCAGACAACGTTTCCTCCACCTGGTTCATGGCGTCAAGCCGCGAGGCGACGAGTTCCTCGCGCATCAGGAGTTGGTACTCGGCGTCGGCGTCGGCATCGTCGGCGAGGTGGTAGGCCGGCGGATAGTGGCGGCGGGTCAGAGCCTCGGAATGCGGGTCGTTGGCCACCAGCATCGCTCGTAGCTCCAAGACCAGGCGCACGATCAGATCGATCTCCTCGCTGTGCAGGTTGATGACGAACCCCTTGGGGGTTCGTTCGAACACTGCGCGAGAAGCCTTCCGACGAGCCATGGCGGCGCCCACCGTAACGGGTGAGGCCGCTGCGGCTGGTGCGGGTGGGTGCCGCCGTGGCTCAATCCGTGGCGATGTGCCCGGCGGCGGTGGCTTCGTCGAGCCCGGCAAGCGCCGCCGCCCACACGGCCGGCAGCGCGGGCTCGATGTGCGGGCCGTTGCGAGCGATCACACGGTCGCGGGTGATGCCGTACTCGCGCCAAGTGCTGCCACCTTCGGCGATGTTGAGCACCATCGGGGCCATGCGATCGACCGCCATCACGTAGCGGGCCTCGGGTGTGTCGCCGCGCTCGTATTCGTCCCACAGGGCGCGGAAACGCTCGCCCATCGCCGACGGCAGCATGCCGAACAGGCGGTCGGCGGCGGCCTGCTCGCGCGCTTGCTTGCTGTCGTTGTGTTCACCTTGGTCGTAGGCGAACGTGTCGCCGGCGTCGATCTCGACGATGTCGTGAACCAGGGCCATGCACACGACGGTCGCGAGGTCGACCGGTTCACTCGCAAAGGACGCCATGATCATGGCGGCGATGCCGAGGTGCCACGAGTGCTCGGCGGTGTTCTCGCGGCGCGAGCCGTCGGCAAGCCAGTTGCGACGCTCGACCCCCTTCAGTCGGTCGACCTCCAGGAAGAACCCGAGGGTGGCCTGCACGTCTGCCTGCACATCTGCGTCCATCTATTCGAAGGTACTCGCTTCGTCGTAGTTACCGGCGAGTAGGTACTCTCGCCCGATGAGCGATGTGCAGCGTCCGGCCTTGCAACGTGTCGGCATTCTCGGTTCGGGCATCATGGGCTCGGGTTTGGCCGAGGTGGCCGCCCGCGCCGGCTACGACGTGGTCGTGCGGTCACGGTCGCTGGCGGCAGCCAACGCCATGGTCGCGAGCATCGACAAGGGCTTCGCCAAGTCGATCGAACGCGGCAAGGC
>JANONE010000264.1:0-3014 GCA_031420675.1 Ilumatobacteraceae bacterium
GTGCTGCGCTGTCACCAGCGGGCCCATCGAACTGCTCGGCGACATCGGATCGCCGATCGTGAACGCCCTGGCCGCTTCGATGAACAGCTCCATGAACCGGTCGTACGCCTTGCGCTCCACCAGGACGCGGCTGCGGGCGCAGCAGTCCTGACCGCTGTTGTCGAAAACCGCCCCAGGGGCGGCGGCGGCGGCCTTCTCCAGGTCGGCGTCGGCGAAGACGATGTTCGCGCTCTTGCCGCCAAGCTCCAGCGTCACCCGCTTCACCTGCTCGGCACAGCCGGCCATGATGCGTCTGCCCACCTCCGTGCTCCCGGTGAACGACACCTTGCGCACGTCGGGGTGCTCCACGAAACGCCATCCCACGTTCTGGCCGCTCCCCACCACCACGTTGACCACGCCCTCGGGGATGCCCGCCGCGAGTGCCAGCTCGCCGAGGCGTACCGAAGTGAGCGGCGTGATCTCGGCCGGCTTGAGCACGGCGGTGTTGCCGGCGGCGATGGCGGGGCCGATCTTCCACGCGGCCATCATCATCGGGAAGTTCCAGGGGGCAATCAGACCAACCACCCCGAGCGGCTCGGGGAAGGTGAGGTTCACCCCGTTGGCGACCGGCAACGTGCTGCCACCGTGCTTCTCGATCGCACCGGCGAAGTAGTGGATGACATCGGATGCGTTGTTGGCGCACCACACGCTGTTCCCGATGGTCATGCCCATGTTGCGGGTCTCCAGCTCACCCAGTTCCTGGGCGTGCTCGGCGATGAGGTCGCCATAGCGGCGCATCAGTCGCGAGCGGTCGGCGGGGCTGATCGCTCGCCACACCGGCCCGGCCGCCTTGGCCTTTGCAATGGCGGCGTCGGCGTCGGCGGGGGTCGCGCTCGACAGCTCGGCGATGGCTTGTTCAGTGGTCGGGTTGTACAGGGTCACGGGCGGCACGGCCTCCGAGGGTAGCCGACCACCGGAGTTGCGGCCAGAATGGCATCCCATGAGCCAGCCGCCGCCTCTCATCGCCCTGTGTGCTCGAGTGCATACTTTCTCCGACGAGGGCAAGCGCGACGCGTACAGCAGCAGCCAGCCCTACTCGCGTGCCATCGCCCGCGCCGGCGGGGTACCGGTGCTGGTTCCACCGATCCACGAGCTGGCGGAGAACGCGTTGACGGTGCTGCGACACTTCGACGGTGTGTTGCTGCCCGGCGGCGGCGACGTCGACCCGCGGCGGTACGGCCAGGAACCCCACGACGACAACCTGTACGGCATCACCGAGATCCACGACGATCTCGACATGGCCGTCTGCCTGGCCGCGATCGAGCTCGACCTGCCGATGCTCGCGCTCTGCCGTGGGATGCAGGTGATGAACGTCGTCCTCGGAGGCACACTGCAGCAGGACATCGGTACCAGCGACCACTGGATGCGCGAGCACACCGTCGAGCTCATCGAGGGGTGCAAGATCGCCGAGGCGTGCGGCACCACGCACCTCGAGCATTGCCACTCGGTCCACCACCAGGGCATCGATCGCCTGGCCGAGCCGCTGCTCGCGTGTGGGTGGGCCACCGACGGCCAGCTGGAGGCCGTCGAGCTGTCGTCGGCGACGTGGATCGTCGGCGCCCAGTGGCACCCGGAAGACACCGCGTCGCGCACGCCACAGCAACAGGGGCTGTACGACGAGTTGGTGCGCCGGGCAGCGGCTGGTGCCGCAACCGGTGCGTAGGCTGACACCGTGAACCCGCTGGTCCTCATCGTCGGTCGTCTCGCCACCGACGCCAAGGGTGTGCGCGGCGAGCCGTTCGCTGCCGGCCGTCGCTACTTCGAATCGGTCGCCCGCGCCGGCGGCATGCCCCTGATGCTGCCCCCAATTCCCTCGCTGGTGAACGACGTTCCCGACCTGCTGCGCCAGGTGGACGCGGTGGTGTTGCACGGCGGGGGTGACGTCGACCCACGTCACTATGGCCAGGAGGCCACCGCCGAGCAGCTGTACGGCATCGTGGCCGAGCATGACGAGGTCGAGCTGGCCGTGGTCCGTTCCGCACTCGAGCTCAATGTGCCCATGCTCGCGATCTGCCGCGGCATGCAGGTGCTCAACGTTGCGATGGGTGGCACCCTTCAGCAGGACATCGGCAGCGAGAGCCACTGGTTCGCCTACCACGAGGTGCCGTTCGAAGCCGGTTCGCGCATCGCCAAAGCCGTCGGCAGCGAGGCAGCGAGCGCCTGCCATTGTGTCCATCACCAGGCGCTCGAACGTATCGCCGACGGCCTGCACGTGGTCGGTGCCACCGCCGACGGCATCGTGCACGCCTGCGAGCTCGATGGCGATGCCTGGGTGGTGGCCACTCAGTGGCATCCCGAGGATTCAGCCGCCGACGACCCGCAACAGCAAGCGCTCTTCACCGCCCTCATCGACCACTGCTGACCCGCCCAGGGAATCGCGGCTCGCCCGGCAAGGGTCGTGAGATCTCGCACCTGTTTCCATTCGTGATCCGAACGATCTATGATCGCGTTGCCGGTCGACACGATCGAAAGCTACTCGAGGGGATGGGCCTCAAATGGACATGCGAACAGTGTCTGTATTCGCCGCCGGAGCTGTGATCGTGGCGATCGCGGTACCGACGATTGTCAGCGGTAACGCTCGACGAACGGAAGGGACCTTGGCAGGTTTGCAAGCCGCCGAAACCCCATACATCGCCAGGCTGACAGGCCCGGCCGAGACGGGCGGAGGTGATCCAGACGGGACCGGAGCTGGAACCGTTTCCTTCGGCGTCCTTACGGCGACGGAGGACGAAGTGTGTTGGGACCTGTCGTACACCGGTATCGATACTCCGACTGCGGCTCATATCCATCCCGGAGCGGTCGGCATCAACGGTCCGCCAGTGATCGATTTCGGCACCGTCGGCACCACCGGTGACTCGGGGTGCCGTGTGATTGACTCGACCCTCGCGGATCAGATCATCCTAAACCCGAGCCTCTTCTACATCAACGTTCACAACGCTGCGTTCCCGGGCGGTGCGATTCGAGGTCAGCTTGCG
>JANONE010000265.1:0-4920 GCA_031420675.1 Ilumatobacteraceae bacterium
TCGGCTCGATCACATCGACCGAGGCGACGATGCTGGCCAGCACCAGTTCCGGTCGCTCACCGAGTGCGAACCCATCTACGTCGTAGCGCGAGAACAGCACCCATCGCCGTGTGCGCAGGTAGCGATCGACCGCGGCGGCGATGGCTGGCGACACCGCGCGTAGTTCATCGAGGGTTGCCGGCGAAGCGCCGGCGGCTTCGACAGCCCGCCAGATCTGTGCGGCTTCACGCCGCGGCCCGCTGGAGGACGGCGAGGCCCCTTCGAGCAACGCGAGCAGATGACCGGGTTGCAGGCCCCATTGACCGGCTTCGAGCAGGTACCGACCCAACGGCCCCAGGTCGAAGCCATGCAGCCAGAAGTGGTGCTGCCAGTTGCGCACGCAGTTGTCCCAACAGTCGCGGACGTGTTGGCGAAGCGACGCGTCGTCGAGCGTCGCAAGCTGGATGTCTTGCAACGCGAGGTTGCCGTCCTCGATCGTCGCTCGCCCGCCGTGGTGCCACTCGTGAATCACCCGGTTCCACGGCTTGTCGCGCAGCACCCTCGCAGCAGTCTTCTCACGCCGGCGCATCTCGGGGTGCAGCCGCGTGGCGATGCGCAAGACCCAGATGGGCGGCAACCGGGTGGCCGGCTTGTCGGGCGAGATGAGTGGCCTCACGCGTGTGTACAGGTGACCGTTCACGAACGCCACCGACAAGGTCTCCACCGGCGCACCGAGCTCCGCGAACATGCGCCGCATCGCGACCGGCGCGGTGGCGCACATCAACTCCTGCACGAGCGGTGTACAGCCCGGCGGCATGTGCGAACGGTCGAGCGCCCATTGCCCCGGGCCAGGTGCTTCCCACGTGACGGTCATCGTCCGAACCCCCTCGTCGACGGTACTACGTCAAGCGCTGGGCTCTGGACGTCGAGTGGTACACGAAGGCCAGGCCCTTGATGCCACCCCAGTCCTCGTCGTGATCCGGGTCACGTTCGAAGCCCATGCGCTCGTAAAGCCGCTGCGCTCCCGGCATCGATTCGAGCGTATGGATGCGCAGGCGCTCCTTGCCGGTGTGGTGTGCCTCCGCGATGCACCATTGCACCATCGACTCACCGACGCCCATGCCTTGCACCGAAGGATCCACACCGAAGTACCGGAAGCCGGCGGCGTCAGCGTCCTCGAACTCGGCGTGCAGGTTGTGATGGTCGGCGACGTAGGTGAGGCATCCGACGAGGCGGCCCTCGTTCAGCGCCACCACGACTTGCGCTTCGAGTGCGCGCGTGGCGACGCCACCCAGCAATTCGTCGTACTCGGGATGGCGCGGGTAGCCCGGCAGGGCGAAGTAGGCCTGCTGCACGATGGCGCCGGCAGCAGATGTGTCGTCGCCGGGGCCGAGCACCCGGACCTCGATCGTCACGACGGCCACGCAGCCCGCAGCTTGCCGGCCGACAGCGAGAGTGGTTCTGGCAAGGTGCGAGCCTCGGCCACGGCGGTCATGAAGTTGCCGTCGCCGGTCCACCGCGGCACGACATGCACGTGCAGGTGCTCGGCGATGCTGCCACCCGCGGCCCTGCCGAGATTGATGCCCACGTTCACGCCGCCCGGCCGATACGCAGCCTTCACCGCGAGTACGGCGTCGGTGACCATCGGCCACAGCTCTGCGGCCTCTTGCTCGGTGAGCGCCTCCAGGGCACCGACCTCGCGGTAAGGCAGCACCATCAGGTGTCCGGAGGTGTACGGGAAGGCATTCAGGATCGCGAACGTGAGCGGCCCGCGACGCACGATGTGCGCCTCTTCGTCAGGCATGCCGGACGCAAGGATCTTCGTGAACACGCTTCCCCCCACATCGGCGTCGCGTTCACCCGCCTCGTTGACGTACTGCGAGCGCCAGCCATTCCAAATGCAATCGAGTCGGGTCACGCTTCGAAATTAGCTGGCACTGCGCCCACCCGCACAGTAGGTTGCGATTTGTTCGCAGTCGGTTGCGCCGTAGGGCGCGTGAGGCAAGGAGGCAGCCATGTTCACCATCGCCTCCGTGTTCCGCGCCCACGTTCTTGCCTGAGGCACCGTTCGGCGGCCACCCTCAGGGCTTCGACTACCTGCATCGCGACTGCCGCAACATCTGCACCTGGTTCGAGGCACGTGGCATTCACGTCGCTGCCGACGACCTACGCGACGAACTGTTGCGCAGCGTGCCGCGTTGGTAGCGGCACGCCGACGGGCAACGGTTCACACGTTGGCGAGTTGCTCTGCGATCTCGGCGTGCAACCGACGCTCGAACTCGTCGAGGCCGACACCACGCTCGACTTCGCCGCCGCGCGGGTTGACACCCAGCGTCGTCGCGGCAACGTCGTCGTCGCCGACCACCAGCACGTATGGGATCTTCTCCATCTTGGCGGTGCGAATGCGCTTGCCCAGCTGGTCGTTGGCATCCGCCACGTCGACTCGGAAACCTGCCGCCTGCAGCCGCGCCGCGACCTGATCGGCATACTCCTGGTGAGCACTCGCTACCGGCAACACGCGTGCCTGGAGCGGCGCCATCCAGGTGGGGAAGGCGCCCGCGTAGTGCTCGATGAGCACACCGAAGAATCGCTCGATGGAACCGAACAGGACGCGGTGCAACATGATCGGCCGGTGGCGAGCGCTGTCGGCACCCACGAATTCCAGCTCGAAGCGCTCGGGCAGGTTGAAGTCGTACTGGATGGTGCTGAGCTGCCAGGTACGCCCGATGGCGTCGCGCACGTCGATGTCGATCTTCGGGCCGTAGAAGGCGGCATCGCCCTCCTTGATCTTGTAGTCCAAGCCGTAGTTCGCCAGCGCCGAACGCAGCGCGTCGGTCGCCACGTCCCAGGCGGCATCGTCGCCGACGTGCTTGTTCGGGTCTTTGGTGCTGAGGTTGGCCGTGAACTCGGTGAAGCCGAACGCACGCAACACGCTGATCACGAAGTCGAGCAGCGAGGCGATCTCGTCGGCCGCCTGCTCGGGCATGCAGAAGATGTGGCTGTCGTCCTGCGTGAAGCCACGGATGCGCATGAGCCCGTGCAACGTGCCGGCGCGCTCGTAGCGGTACACCGTGCCCAACTCGTAGAGCCGCAGCGGCAGTTCGCGGTAGCTACGCTGGCGGCTGCGGAAGATGAGGCAGTGCATCGGGCAGTTCATCGGCTTCATGTAGTAGGTGCCGTTGTCCATCTCCATCGGCGGATACATGCCGTCCTTGTAGAAGTCGAGATGACCCGACGTCTGGAACAGGTTGGCATTGGCCAGGTGCGGTGTGAACACGAACTGATAGCCGCCGTTGGTGTGCCGCTCGCGGCTGTAGTCCTCCATCAGCTTGCGGACGATGGCGCCCTTGGGGTGCCACACTGCAAGCCCGCCGCCCAGCTCCTGTGGGAAGCTGAGTAGATCCAGCTCCGTCGCCAGCTTGCGGTGGTCGCGCTTCTCGGCCTCGACGAGGCGGTGCAGGTGTTCCTCCAGTGCAGCCTTGCTCTCCCAGGCCGTGCCATAGATGCGCTGCAACATCGGGCCTTTCTCGTTGCCGCGCCAATATGCGCCGGCCACCTTCATCAGCTTGAAGTGGCCGAGTTTGCCGGTGCCGGGAACGTGCGGCCCACGACACAGGTCGACGAACTCGGGCGTGTTGCGGTAGACGCTGATCGTCTCGCCGGTGCCGATCTCCCCGCTGTCCTCGCTGTCGGCAGCGCCACTGCTGACGCGCTCGATGATCTCGCACTTGTACGGCTGGTCGGCGAAGACCTTCAGCGCCTCGGCCGCAGGGAGCTCGGCGCGCACGAAGGGTTGGTCGGCTCTGATGATCTCGCGCATTCGGCCCTCGATCGTCTCGAGGTCGCCCTCGTTGAACGTGCGACCGTCGGGCAGCTCGAAGTCGTAGTAGAAGCCGTCGGTGATTGCCGGGCCGATGGAGTACTTGGCACCGGGAAACAGCTGGATCACTGCCTGCGCCAGCACGTGCGCCGTGCTGTGGCGCAGTACGTGGCGACCCTCGTCGCTGTCGGCCGTGATGATGGCAACCGTCGCGCCGGCCGGTAGTTCGTTACCCAGATCCACCTCGACACCATCCACCAGGGCAGCGATCGCCGCCTTGGCCAAGCGGGAGCCGATGGACTCGGCCAGGGTCGTCGCGGTGGCACCTGCAGGCAGGGTGCGTTGCGAACCATCCGGGAGTGAAATCGTGATCTCGGCCATAGGCAACCGAGTGTACGACCGGGCCGAGCACCCGACCCGGGGCAATTCACCGCCACCAAGGGAGCGGCAGTGCCACCCAGCGGGACGATCGTCGGTCGCGTGGCGTAGAGGTCGCATACGGGGCACTCACCGCTGGCGTGTACATCGCTCTCACATCGGTGCGAGTGCCACGACGTCGGTGCGAGTGTCACGAAGTCGGTGCGAGTGCCAGTCCGCCATCCGAGTGGGTACTCCCACCCCGGGGTGCGAGTACCCACTCGGATCGGGCGCACACACAGCCCCGGTCACGGCACTGCGTTGCGAGTGCTCCAGGGCTCAGTCGCCAGCTGCAGCGCTGACAGCCATCCGCCGGGCGTCGGCATTGCTCACCGTCGACACCTTGGCCACGACCGTCGGTTCCGTCTCGGCTGTTTTCCCGGAATAGACGTTGCGGTACTCCTGGCCGGTGAGTTCACGGATCTCGTACATCAGCTCGTCGGTGATTTGGCGGAGCACCATGTGGTCGTCGCCACGGTTCTTGTAGCGGGCAGCGTTGATAGGGCGACCGACCTTGATCGTGCAATCCATTCGAACCTTGGGCATCTTCGCGTCGGGCGGCTGGATCTCGCGAGTGCCGATGACACCTACCGGAAAGATGGGGCACCCGACCTTCAGGGCAAGCCGGGCAGCGCCCGTGCGGCCCTTGTACAGGTACCCGTCGCGACTACGCGTGCCCTCCGGAAAGATGCCGAAGAACTCGC
>JANONE010000266.1:0-6179 GCA_031420675.1 Ilumatobacteraceae bacterium
CCCGTCGGGCGCCTGGCAGTGGAAGCCGGTGGGCCAGAAGCTGGAGGACATGGCGCCGGGCGCGCACAGCCCCGACCGCCGCGTGCCGACGATGATGTCGACCGCCGACCTCGCACTGAAGGTCGACCCGGCCTACGGCGCGGTGTCGGAGCGGTTCGCCGCCGACCCGGCGCTGCTGGGCGACGCGTTCGCGCGGGCGTGGTTCAAGCTGTGCCACCGCGACATGGGTCCCATCGCACGGTACCTCGGACCGGAGGTTCCCACAGAGGAGCTGATCTGGCAGGATCCGGTCCCTGCGGTTGACCACGAACTGATCGGCGAGGGCGACATCGCCGACCTCAAGGTGAGCGTCCTCGGGTGCGGACTGAGCATCTCCGAGCTGGTGTCGACTGCATGGGCTTCGGCCTCGACGTTCCGTCACAGCGACAAGCGAGGTGGCGCCAACGGCGCACGCATTCGCCTTGCCCCGCAGAACGATTGGGACGTCAACAACCCGCCCGAACTGCGCAGGATTCTGGGGACGCTTGAAGGGGTCCAAGCAGAGTTCAACAGCTCGGGCAAGAAGGTCTCGATGGCCGACCTGATCGTTCTCGGCGGGTGCGCAGCCGTTGAGGCAGCGGCGAAGAACGCGGGACACGACATCACGGTTCCCTTCACGCCGGGCCGCACCGACGCTTCTCAGGAACAGACCGACATCGAGTCGTTTGCGGTGCTCGAACCGACCACAGACGGGTTCCGCAACTACCTCGGCAAGGGTCATGTTCGGCCGGCAGAGGAACTGTTGGTGGATCGTGCACAGCTGATGACGCTGAGCGCCCCTGAAATGACGGTGCTCGTCGGTGGCATGCGCGTCCTGCACGCCAACACCAACGGATCTGACCACGGTGTCCTTACCCACCGGACCGACACGCTCAGCAACGACTTCTTCGTGAACCTGCTCGACATCAACACCGTGTGGCAGGCGACCGCTGAATCCGAGGACGTGTTCGAGGGTCGCGATCGAGCAAATGGCGGTATCAAGTGGACCGGTACCCGCTGCGATCTCATCTTCGGATCGAACTCCCAGCTGCGAGCCATCGCAGAGGTCTACGGGTCTGACGATGCACAGCAGAAGTTCGTGACCGACTTCGTGGCTGCGTGGAACAAGGTCATGAATGCCGATCGCTTCGACCTCGCCTGATCTGAGCACGGCGGGGGTGTGAACGACAAGCAGACCCTCTCGTCGCGCGCAAGTCTCAGGCGAGCTCGTTGCGCCACGAATGGCGCGGCGCGAATCCGACGAGCCGCTTGGCTTTGTCGTTGGCGTAAAATGTCTCATAGCGACCCATCTCGCGGCGGCGCGGCACGCCGGCGTAGAACAGCTCGTACACCTCGTCGCTGGTAATCCCCACTGACGTGTCGTCATTCGAGACGTTGAAGACCTCGTAACCGAGGTCATCGGTGCGAAGGCAGCAGTCGACCATGTGGCCGAGGTCGCGGGCGTCGATGTAGGCGAAGATGTTTCTCCGCCGCAGGCCGGGGTCGGCGACGAACGCTGGAAACTTGGTTTCGTACTCGTGCGGTTCGATCACGTTGTTGATGCGCAAGCCGTAGATGTCGAAACCGGTCCGCGCCTGGAACGATCGTGCCGTCGCCTCGTTGACAACCTTCGACATCGCGTAGCTGTCGTGGGGAACCGTCGGGTGTTCCTCGTCGATCGGCACGTACTCGGGCGTGACCTCGCCGTCGGCGAAACAGATCCCGTAGGTCGTTTCGGAGCTCGCAAAGATCACCTTGCGGATCCCCAACTTCACCGCCGCGTCGATGACGTTGTAGGTGCTGAGGGTGTTGATCCGAAACGTCTCGTTGTCGGGCCGGACCAGGATCGCCGGGATCGCGGCGAAGTGGACGACGGCGTCGTAGGTGGGGACACCGGTGCCGGGCTCGAGCTCGTCAAAACCGGCGTACGCCGAGAGGGCGTTGAAGACCTGTCCGGCGTCGGTCAGATCGATGCGCAGGTCGGCGACATCTGGGTGACCCAACGGCACGAGGTCGCCGTTGACCACGCGGTGTCCCTGCTCGACGAGATGAAGGATCGCATGCCGACCCGCCTTGCCGCTGCCACCGGTGAAGAACACTCTCATCCCCCCGATGGTACGGACCCGATTGCCTCGCGGGCGGTTCAGGTCCTCCGCGGCGGGCTTTGCGTCAAGAATACGTGGGGGGGCCGGGAGTTTGCCCGGTGTCGGCGCTCTCGGCTTCACTATCGGTCGGGGTTCAATCACTGGATCGGAACGGGGCAACGGCCCCCCGTCCTCGGGCACTACCGTGTGGCGACCTCAACCCGCTGCGTCACTCGCGTTTCGAGCATGGAGTCGGCCGACGGCGGGCACGAAACGTCCGGCATGTCCGGCGTACGAGTCGTACCCTTCGCCATGGACGGCGCGCATGTACGGTTCTTCGACGAAGCGGACCTGAACTTGGAGCGCGACGACCAGCGCGACGAAACCGATGATCGCGACGAAGTTGCCGACCATTGCCGATAATCCGATCGCCGTCATGGTCATCGCGGTGAAGATCGGGTTGCGGATCGAGGCGAACACGCCATGCGAGACGAGCTCGGTGCGTTCGGACGGATCGACACCGATTCGCCACGAGGCACCCATCTGCCATTGCGCGGCCACGGTGGCTGCGATCCCGGCGACGGCGGCAATCACACCCAGAACATGGATGTACGCCTTGTCGAACACAGAGATCGGGTCGAGCCCGGCAAGTCCCGCAATTGGGGCGGCGAGTCCGGCGGCGAGGGCAGCGATGAACGTGAGTTTCGACCACCACTGGATGGTGCCTGGTTGGGCGTGGAGGCGCAGGCCGCTGTCGCCGGTGCGTCGCCACTGCACCCAGGTCCGCCACGCGAACGCCACTATGGCGAACACGATGTACAAGCTGAGCGCTGCAGTGTTCATGCGTCGCTCGAGGCGTGGGTGTCGTCGGTGATGGCGATGTCGCGTTTCGGTGGCGGTGCGTGGGAGGCGTGGTCGTGGCCGGGGCCGGGGCCGAAGATGTTCCGGCGAGCTCGGAGACCGTTGCCGATGACGATGATCTCGGCGAGTTCATGGACAGCCACGACTGCACCGAGACCGAGGACACCGAACGCTGCAACCGGGATCAGCACAGCGATCAACAGTCCGGACAAGGCCAGGTTCTGGACCATGATCGTGCGGGTCCGGCGGGCGTGGGCGATCAGATCTGGCAGGTGGGTAAGGCCGTCGCCCATGATCGCGACGTCGGCTGCTTCGATCGCGACATCGGTGCCGCCCCAACCCATCGCTATGCCGACGTCCGCGGCGGCGAGTGCTGGCGCGTCGTTGATGCCGTCACCAACCATTGCGACCGGACCGCGCGCACGGAGCTGTTCGATCACGGCGGCTTTGTCGGAGGGGAGCAGCCCAGCATGAATCTCGTCAATACCGCTGGCAACGCCGATCGCTTTCGCTGTACCGGCGTTGTCGCCGGTCAGCATCGCCACGGTCAGCTCGAGCTTGTGCAATGCGTCGATGACGGCCGGTGTCTCGGACCGGATCTCGTCACGCACATCGATCGCGCCGACAACGATGCCGTCTGCTTCGACGACTACGACCGTGCCGCCATCGTTTTGGAACCTTTCCGTAGCAGCCGCGACAGCGCCTGGTTCGACGAACCCGGGTTTGCCGACCCGGACGTGCCGGCCCTCAACGACACCGGTGATGCCATGCCCGGCGATCGTTTGGACATTGGACGCCTCGGGCGGTGCCGGCGCCGAGGCAAGGATCGCTGAGGCCAGCGGATGGTCGCTGTGAGCTTCCAGCGCTGCGGCGAGCCGGAGGACCTCGTCGCGGGAGTGGCCCTCGGCAACGGCGACATCGATGAGGGTTGGCCGGTTGCGGGTCAGTGTCCCGGTCTTGTCGAGTGCGACGACACGGATCGAGGCGAGCGCTTCGAGTGCCGCGCCGCCTTTGATGACAACGCCGGCGTTCGTCGCCGCACCGATCGCGGCGAAAACGGTCACTGGGACAGCGATCGCAAACGCGCACGGGGAAGCTGCGACGAGCACGACGAGCGCGCGATCGATCCACAACTCGTTGTCCCCGAACAGCACGCCGAGCACAGCGATCGCGGCGGCGACGATCAAGATGCCCGGGACGAGCGGCCTAGCGATCCGATCAGCGAGCCGTTGCGAGCGTCCTTTGCGGTCTTGGGCCTCTTCGACCGCCCGCACGATCCGAGACAACGTCGAATCCGATGATGCGGCCGTCACTTCGATCTCGAGGAGGCCGCCACCATTGACACCACCGGCGATGACGACGGCACCAGGTTCGACCTCGATCGGGATCGATTCGCCGGTGACGGCCGACATGTCCAAGCTGGACGTACCGACACGGACGATGCCGTCCGTCGGGATGCGCCCTCCGGTACGGACCACCATCACATCGCCGACGGCGACGTCACCTGTTGGCACTTCCACGATCTGGCCGTTTCGGCGGATGCTGGTGGTCTCCGGGACGAGGCCGAGCACGGCCCTTAGACCTCGACGGGACTTGGTGATCGCCCACTCCTCGAGCGCTTCGGAGATCGCGAACAGGAACGCCAGAGATGCTGCTTCGCCGAACGCGCCCAAGATGACTGCGCCGACTGCGGCGATCGTCATCAGCAGGCCGACACCCAACCGGCGGCCGAGCAGCCCGCGCACGGCGTCGGGTGCGAACGTTGCCCCACCGATGATGACGGCGGCGATGTAGAACCCGTCAGCGGCTCCAGGGTGGTCGGCGCGACCGACGATCACACCCGTCAGCCACAACGCTGCAGCTGCGACTGCGGCGAAGGTCCGCCAACGCTCCTTCCAGCCCGCTTCGCCCTCCACGTCGGCCTCGGGGGTGATCTCGCAACACGAGTCAGCCACGGCGTACCTTCCTTCGTGGGCCCATCCGCGGGTTGGCGCACAACGTGACGCTCTCGCCGCCCTCAACGAGGAAGCGTTCGGCGGCGATCAACAGGTCGCGCACCTCTGGTCTGGCGATCGAATAGAACACCTGGCGGCGCTCCCCGGGCCGGTCGGTGACCAGGCCGCATCCTTTCAGGCAGCCGAGGTGGTTCGAGACGTTCGGTTGCGACGATCCGACGTGCTCGACGATGTCGGCAACCCGGCGTTCCCCGTCGAGCAACGACAGCAAGATCGCGAGACGGGTGGGATCACTCAAACCGTGGAACAGGCGGGCAGCAAGATCGACTTCGACAGCGCGGGACTTCACGACGGAACTCATGACTCATCACAGTATCAGCATTTGCTGATGATGTCATTGGGTTTGAATGACGCTCTCTGCCCAGAGCATCATCGATCTGGATCTCGTCGAAGCGTGAGATGGCAGCGTGGCCCTTCTCCTTTGATCATCGGTCCTTGGCGGCGAGTAGGCCGAGGTCATGGTCGAAGGTGTCGAGTGCGACGTCGCGTTCGCCTTTATTGGGGATCCTGTATCAAAAGTTGATAAAGATGATCGTCTTATGGTTGAATACACGTCATGTCTATTGCCGATGTCATCGCCGAAACCCGTACCGCGGTCGCTGCCGACAGCGCTGCGGCCAGCGCTACGTTCCGCGTCCGACACGAACTCGTCGGGCCGACCGAGGTTCACGCCCGCACAGGTTCGGGTCACCGCGTCACCATCGACGAACCGCGCGTGCTCGGCGGAGCCAATGCGGCGCCCAACCCCGTCGAGTACGCGCTGACCGCGATCGGTTCGTGCCAAGCGATCACGTATCGGTTCTGGGCCGAACAACTCGGCATCGCCTTCGACTCCCTCAGCGTCGACGTCGAAGGTGACCTGGACGTGCGAGGATTCTTCGGGATCGACCCAACGGTACGGCCGGGCTATCAAGAGATCCGGGTCACCGCGCGGGTGAGCGGTCCCGAGACGCCGGAACGATACGAAGAACTCCAACGCGCCGTCGACGAGCATTGCCCCGTGCTCGACATGTTCGCCAACCCCGTGCCGGTCTCACTCCAGCTCGAGGTCGTCTGACGCACCCAGGCCGAACTGTACGCAACAGCGATCTTCTGGAAACCACAGATGGTGTTGTTCGTCAGCGACTCGGCGTTGCTGCCGGTGTTCGTTCCCCTTGTACCGGCAACCACGGTGTTGCGGAGATTCCCCGCCGAGCTGGAA
>JANONE010000267.1:0-4691 GCA_031420675.1 Ilumatobacteraceae bacterium
AGCTCGGCGTACTCGGGCAGGTGCCAGAAGTCGCGCGACTTGCCCTCGCCCAGCATCTCCTTGAACGCCCGCGCGTAGACCGAACTCTCCTCGAAGCCGGGCGCCTCGACGCCCTTCTTGGTCCACGGTAGACCACCCTTGGCGATGAACTTGGTCTGCGTCTCGTCGGTGTACCACCACTTCAGGAAGTCGATCGCGACCCGCATCTGGTCGTCGGAGTTGTACGAGTTGATCACCCACGGCTGGCCGCCCATTGCCCCGATCACGTTGGTGGAACCATCGGCGAACTTGAACTGCGGGTGCGGACAGCAGAGCACCTTGCCTTTCAGTTCGTCGTCGGGACCCTGCATGAACAGGCCGACTGCGTTCCACTGCAGCGCAGAGAACACCTTGCCGGTGCCGAACAGGTCGATCATCTCACCGATGCCGAACGCCTCCGCGCCGGGGGGCTGGTACTTCATCAGGCTGACGAAGTACTCCAGCGCCTTGGCGTGCGCGTCGGTGTTGAGCACACCGACGACCTCGCCGGTCTTCGGGTCCCAGATGTCGCCCGACGCGTACGCGTGCGGGTTGTACGCACAGGAGAAGAAGTCGTAGTCCTTGGAGTACTGCATCGCCGTGCCGTAGAAGTCCTTGTCGGGACGGGTGAAGAACTCGAAGATCTCCTCGTACTCCACCATCGTCATCGGCGCGAACTCTTCGTAGGTGGTCGGCAGCTTCTTGCCGTACTTGGCCTCGAACGCCGCCTGCTCCTGCGGATCCTCGAGCATGTCGAGGCGCATGAAGATGCCCTGCGTGTCGGGCATCTGCGGGAAGCCCCAGCGGGTGCCGGAGCCGTCGGGATACACCTGGTAGGTGTTCGTCACCAGCGAGCTGTACACCGGCATGTCGAGCTCCGGGTTCACCTTGTAGACGTCGTCGGCCTTGACGATCCATCCAGGCTCTGACAGCGCGCCCAGCCACTGGCTGTCGACCACCATCAGGTTCAGTTCCTGCGACTTCGACGCCAGCGTTGGCGCGATCTTCTGGAACAGCTCGGAGAACGGTGCCTCGGTCTTGGTGACCGTGACGTCGTAGCCGAACTTCTCCTTCGCGTAGGCGGCGAAATCGGGGAACAGCTCGATGGCCAGCTGGCTCGGTGGCCAGCCAGCGAGCACCGCGAACCCCATCGACACCGACTTGCCCTTCATGTTGGTGGCGTCACTTCCCTTCAGAGCATCGCCACCCCCAGACCCCCCGCTGTCGTCGCCGCAGCTGGCCAGCAGGCCGGCGGCCGCGAGGCCCAGGCCACCGGTCAACATACCGCGGCGGCTGATGCCGGCGGAACCACCCGGATCACTCACCTTGGACTTGTGGACGTTTCTCATTCCATTCCTCCCCATGATTTACTGAGTTCCCTCAGAGTAGTGGATGCCCTCGCCGACCACGTCGTGCAAGGCGGCGAACATGTATCGCATCCCGGTTGCTCCGGGATCGATGCACCCAACGCCGCCACTACCTACGTAGCTGGCTCGGCCTTTTCTGGCGTGAAGTTCGATCGTGCGCTCCGCACCAGTTCTTGCTGCTTCGGCGGCGCTGTGGAGAACCGTCTGCAGGGTGTGGTCCCCGCCGACCACCGCTTCCATCGCTTCGACCGCCGGCAGCAGGCTGTCAAGCATCGTCTTGTCGCCGCGTTCGGCGCCACCGAGCACGCCCACCCCGTCGGCAGCAGCACGGAACGCCACGACGAGCGCGGACGCCTCGACGGCGTCGACGTCGCCGACGACGCGGGCCATCTTGGTGAACACGGTGCCGACCAGTGGACCGCTGGTACCACCCATTGCCGAGACCAAGGTCGTTCCCACGGTGTGCAGCAGCTTGCCGATCGAGTCGGGCTCGCCGGGACCGAGTACGGCGACCACTGCATTGAGGCCGCGCTGCATGCTGGCGCCGAAGTCGCCGTCGCCGATCGCAGCGTCGAGCTTGTTGAGCTCATCGACGTTGTCGGCGATCAGGTCGCGGTAGCGCTGAATCCAGCGAATCGTGTCCGAGTGGGAGAGCAGCATCGTGGCGTCCATGCTCTTCGCTACCAGCGCAGCGCCGCGGTCGTGACCGGTGCGTCCCAGAGTTCGAGCATCTCGTCGTCGACCCGCAGCAGCGTGATCGTGCAGCCGGCCATCTCCAGCGCGGTGATGTACGAACCGGCCAGCGACCTGGCCACCGTCAACCCATGTGCAGCGCAGCATGCTGCCAGCTCGCCGGCAGCGATGTAGAGCTCGATCAACGGTGTACCACCGAGCCCGTTGGTGAACGCGATCACCCGATCTCCGGCGACGAACGGGAGGTCGCCGATGACTGCCTCGGAGAGCAGCGCGACGAGCTCCTTGACCGGCGCATGCGGGATGCGCCGCCGGCCCGGCTCGCCGTGGATGCCGACACCGAGCTCGACCTCGGCGTCGCCGATGACGAAGTTCGGGGAGCCGACGTGGGGGACGGTGGACGACGTGAGCGCCAAGCCCATGCTGCGCGCGCCGGCGTTGACGCGTCGGGCGAGCTGCGCGACCGCCAGCAACGAACGACCCTGCTCGGCGGCAGCACCGGCGATCTTCTCGACGAGGACGGTGGCGCCCGTGCCGCGACGACCGGCCGTGTGCGTGCTGTTCTCTACTGCCACGTCGTCGTCGACGAGCACCACTTCACACGGGATGCCGTCGTCGGCCAGCCACTCGGCGGCCATCGTGAAGTTGAGCCGATCGCCGGTGTAGTTCTTGACGATGAACAGCACGCCGGCCTCGGTGGCCACCGCCGCCGCTGCCGCCTGGATCTGGTTTGCCGACGGCGAGGTGAAGACGGCTCCCGGGCAGGCGGCGTCGAGCATTCCGATACCGACGAAGCCGCCGTGCATCGGCTCGTGGCCCGAGCCGCCGCCGGAGACCAGCGCCACCTTTCCTGCCACCGGGCTGTTGCGCCGCCGGATGAAGTCGGGGTTGCGATGGATCGTCAGCATGTCGGGGTGCACCGCTGCCATGCCGGTGAGGGCGTCGGCCACCACCTCGGCGGGATCGTTGATCAGCTTCTTCACCGTTGCGCGCTTCCTGCTGTGGCAGCCGCTCGCTGTGGGTCGATGGCGTGCGCTGCCAGTGCAGTGACCTCGATCTCCATCCAAGGGAACAGCGGTAGCGAGCTGAGCACGTCGTGCAGCTCGTCGGGGCCGCTGACGTCGTACAGGCTGTAGACCGCCCGCCTGCCGGGAATGCGCCAGATGCGGCGCAGCGTGCCCTGTTCCACCAGCTGGGTGCCGCGGGCGTGCTCGGCGTTCTTCAGCTGCGCCAGCCGTTCGCGGTCGAAGTCGGAACCGATCTGTTGCTCGATGCGCACCAGGAACTCCACGTCGTCACGGTCGATCCGGTGCCGACGCGACGAGGGTGAGGGCGTCGCCGGGTGCAGCGCCGTCGTGGATGACGGCCCGCAGCGCCTTGGCCATCCCCACCGGGTCGTAGTGCTGCCAGATGTTGCGGCCGAGGTTGACGCCGATGGCACCCTTGTCGATACCATCGCGGACGAAGGAGAGCACCTCCAGCGCGTCGTCAGTCTTCGGGCCGCCGGCGATGACCACCGGCACCGGGCAGGTCTCGGTGATCCGGTCGAAGTCCTCGCAGTAGTAGGTCTTCACCACGCGGGCACCGAGCTCGGCGCAGATCCGGCAGGCAAGGGCAAGGTAGCGAGCGTCGCGCTTCTCCAGCTCCTTGCCGACGGCGGTGACCGCCATCACCGGAATGCCGTAGCGCTCGAACTCGTTGATCGCCTTGGCCAGGTTGTTGAGCGTTTGCGTCTCGTAGTCGGACCCGACGAAGACGGAGAGACCGATTGCCGCAGCATCGAGGCGAATGGCCTCCTCGGCGGTCAGGACGAGGTGCTCGTTGGACAGGTCGGCGCCGATCACGCTGGACCCGCCGCTGGCCCGCAGGATCACGTTGGGCGTCCATTCGGCGGGAATCGACGCGCGCAGCACACCCCGGGTGACGAACAGCGCGTCGACGTACGGCAGCAGCTCGGCCACGGTCTCGCCGGGGCGCTCGAGGCTGCTGGTCGGCCCCAGGAAGTAGCCATGATCGATCGCCAGGAAGAACGCCTTCCCGGTCGCCGGTGGGATGAGTCGTGACATCCGACTCTGCATGCCCCAATCCACCGTGGCGACCACCTTTCAGGTCCTCCGGCTCAGTTCCTGCACGTTTGTGCAGACAAGCACGTCTGTGCAAATGACCATAGCAGGGCGTACCATTCACGGCAAACGGGTGAGCGCCGGCACTGTCCTTGTGGCTCCGAATCGGTCCCTCGCCCATCAAATTACACGCTCGTTGCCGCCGTCGATGGGGATGTGCGAACCAGTGACGCAGCGGAAGTCGGGGCCCAACGTGGCCACCACCACCCTCGCCACGTCAGCGCTCTCGATGGACACGCCCAGTAGGTTGCGTCGTTTGTACTCGTCGGTCGTCATGCCGTAGCGGGCGGCCCGATCGGCGAGCAGCTCGTCCGTCCACAGCCCGGTGTCGAACACTGCGTCCGGGTGCACCGAGTTGACCCTGATGCCGTCATGCGCCCACTCCAGCGCAGCCACCCGTGCGAGCTGGTTGGCGGCGGCTTTCGACGAGGAGTACGCCGACGCCCCCGGGCCAGGGGCGGCGATGTTCTTCGATCCGATCATCGCCAGC
>JANONE010000268.1:0-3973 GCA_031420675.1 Ilumatobacteraceae bacterium
CGAGCGTCGGTAGGCTGCGCGACGTGATTGATCAAGACGTACTGGAACGAGTACTGGCGTCGGCGGTGCGCACGGGCGCCGACTTCGCCGAGGTGTATGCCGAAGACAAGCGGTCCACTGCTGTGGGCCTCGACGACGGCCGGGTGGAGCAGGTGACCAGTGGTCGCGACCGGGGTGCCGGCATCCGCGTCGTGAAGGGCGACACCACCGGCTTCGCCCACACTGCCGACCTCAGCGAAGCCGGCCTGCGCGCCGCCGCCGGGGCCGCTGCCGCCGCCGCCAGCCATGGAGGTGGCGGCGCTCGCACCGTGTCGCTCACCCGCGGCCCCGAGCGCGTGGTCAGCCCTGTCAGCCAGTACCCCGACGCCATTCCCAAAACTGACAAGGTTGCCGTGCTGCAACGCATGAATGATGCCGCCAGATCCGCCGGCGCCTCGATCGTCCAGGTCAGCGCCGGCTACGGCGACAGCCGCAGGCACATCCTCATCGCCAACACCGACGGCGTGTTCGTCACCGATCAGCAGGTGCGAACTTTGGTGCGCGTCACCGCCGTGGCGAACGGCGACGGCGGCATGCAAACCGGCTATCAGAGCTGCGGCCAGACCATTGGGTTCGAGCTCTTCGAACAGGTCGACGTGGAGGATCTGGCCCGCGACGCAGCTCGCATGGCGATCACCAAATTGAATGCGCGGCCGGCACCCAGCGGGGCCTTGCCGGTGGTGATCAAGCAGGGCAGTGGCGGCGTGCTCTTTCACGAGGCGTGTGGGCACGGCCTGGAGGCCGACCTCGTCGCCAAGGGAGCCAGCGTGTATCGCGGCAAGCAGGGCGAACTCGTTGCTTCGCCGTTGGTGACGCTGGTCGACGATGGCACGATGAGCGGCGAATGGGGCGCTCTTGCCTACGACGACGAAGGCCACGCCAGCCAGTACAACGTGCTCATCGAGAACGGTGTGCTCACCGACTACATGTGGGACTACCTTCGTGCCCGCAACGAAGGCCGCCCGCAGAGCGGCAACGGTCGCCGGCAGAGCTACCAGCACCTGCCGATGGTGCGCATGACCAACACCTACGTGCTCAACGGCACCGAGGAGCCCGACGACATCGTCAAGGCAACCGACTACGGCGTGTATGTGGCCAAGCTGGGTGGCGGCAGCGTCAACACCGCGACGGGCGACTTCGTGTTCGGCATGACGGAGGCCTACCTCATCGAAGGCGGCGAGATCACCGAGCCGCTGCGCGAGGGCAACCTGATCGGCAACGGCCCGCAGGTGTTGCAGGACATCGATCTGTTGGGCAACGACTTCGCGATGGGGAGCCCGGGCATGTGTGGCAAGGATGGTCAGGGCGTTCCGGTGGGCGACGGCCAGCCGACGCTACGCGTGAAATCGATGACGATCGGTGGCACCGCCACATGAGTGCCGAGTTGCAGGAGATCGCCGATCGCATCGTCGACCAGGCTCGCAAAGGTGAGCAGGTGGAGGCATTCGTGTCGCGCGACAGCGAGACCGGCATCCGCGTGTACGAGGGTTCGGTCGAGCACTTCGTCAGCGCGCAGAGCGAGGGCATCGGCATCCGGGTCATCTGCGACGGTCGCACCGGCTTTGCCTATGCGGGAACGCTGGATTCATCGGCTATCGGCGAGGTGTTGGGGGAGGCCCGCGACAACGCGGCGTTCGGCACCCACGACGAATGGGCCGGCCTGGCCGAACCCGACGGCGTCGACGTCATCGAGCAGGAACTCTGGAACGAAGCGCTGGCCGGGTACGCCACCGATCACAAGATCGAGCTGGCGAAGGAGCTTGAGCGACTCACGTTGGCCGCCGACTCACGGGTCCGGGTCGACGATTCGAACTACGCCGACGCGGCGGTGGAGATGGCAGTGGCCACCACCACAGGCATCCGCCGCTACGGGCGCGAGAACGGCTGCTACGTCTCGATCAGCACGCTGGCCGATGACGGTGACGAGACGCAGAGCGGTTTCGGGTTCAGTGTCGGCCGGTCACCCGACCAGTTCGATCTGCCAAAGGCCGCGCGGGAAGCGGCCGACCGCGCCACCCGCCTGCTGGGTGCCACCAAGCCCCCCTCGAAACGTGTCACGGTCGTGCTCGACCCATACGTGACGGCGATGTTCCTGGGCGTCATCTCCAGCACGCTCAACGGCGAGGCAGTGGCCAAGGGCCGCAGCCTGTTCAAGGATCGCCTCGGCGAGCAAGTGGCCAACCCGCTGCTCACTCTGGTCGACGACCCCACCAACACGCTCGCGTACACCGCCACCGACCTCGACGGCGAAGGCCTTGCCGCCCGTCGCAACGTGCTCATCGATGGTGGTGTGCTGCAGAGCTTCGTGCACAACAGCTACAGCGCCCGCCGCGTCGGCGGCCACAGCACCGGCAACGCCGTGCGCGGCGGCTTCAAGGGCACGCCCGGTGTGGGCTGCATGGCGCTGCAACTGCAGCCCGGCACGCGCGATCAAGCTGCGCTGGTGGCAGACGTGGACGATGGTGTGCTGATCCAGGCGGTGCAGGGCCTGCACAGCGGCGTCAACCCCATCAGCGGCGACTTCTCCGTGGGCGCGTCCGGCTTTGTCGTGACGAACGGCGTGGTTGGTGCTCCCATCCGCGAGTTCACGATCGCCTCCACGTTGCAGCGCATGCTGCTCGATGTGGTGGAAGTGGGCTGCGATGTCGACTGGTTGCCCATGAATGCCGCCGGTGTCAGCCTGGTGATCAGCGACGTCACCCTCTCCGGTGCGTGATCGCCCGCGCGCCCTTCAGCGAGCCAATGCTTCCTCCACGCTGCGGCAGTGGATGCCGAGGCCGGCCGCCAGCGACGTGTCGAGCACGACGCGTGCCGGGCGCTCCAGCCCGCTGTCGTGCAGCGAGGCGATCGGCACCCGCGCCGGGTCGTAGCCCATCCAGGCTGCGAATGCACGCGCCAGATTCGCCCGGCTGACCCCGTGTGGACCCGCTACGTGGAGCACGCCGTGCACGTCGGGGCGATCGGCCAAGGCGATGATCGCGCCGGCGACGTCGGCGGCGTGGGCGGGACAGCGGTACTCGTCGGAGAAGAACTGCATGTGGCTGCGACCGGCCAACACTTCCGCCACGTCATGCTGGATCGGTGCACGTGTTTCGGTTCCGTACAGCAGCGAAGTGCGGATCGCCAGCGCCGCCGGGTGCGCTCGCGACAACACTGCTTCGGCCTCTGCTTTCCAACGGCCGTAGTCGATCGTTGCATCGGTGTGGTCGGCCTCGACGTACGGCCGGCCGCGCCCCCCGAACACCAAGTCACTCGAGAGATGGATCATGCGCGACCCTGCCGCCGCTGCCGCCTCGGCGACGTTCCGGGTGCCATCGACGATCACCTGTCGGTCGTCGCGACGGAAGGCCAGATGCACGACCACGGTCGGCTTCCACGTCGTGATCCGATCGAGCACAGCGACACGTTGGCGGATGTCGAGCGAACCGGACGACTCGGCGATCAGCTCCCAGCGACCTGTCTCACTGGCCTCCACGAGGTGACGGCCCAGGAAACCGGCGGCGCCGGTGATCATCATCAGGCGCCGGCGGTGGCGTGTCAGCCGCATGCCGGCCAGCGTAGGGCGGTACCGTGACGCACCGTGCCCGCACCGCACCCCGCCGCCGTCGATCGTCATCCCCACTTGGCCGCACCGCTGGCGAAGGGTTGGGTGCGCGTCGATCTGCACAGCCACACGATGTGGAGCGGTGACAGCACCACTACCCCCGACGAGGTGGCGGCAGCGGTCACCGAGGCCGGCATCGACGTGCTGTGCATCACCGACCACAACGCCACACGGGGAGCAACCGAACTCGCGTCGCAACTGCCGTGCCGTGTGATCGTCGGCGAAGAACTGCGCACCCACGCGGGCGAGATCATCGGCCTCTTCCTCAGCGAACGGATCCCCACCGGCACGCCACCGGCGGAGGCGGCGCTGGCCATTCGCGGGCAGGGT
>JANONE010000269.1:0-3935 GCA_031420675.1 Ilumatobacteraceae bacterium
TACGGCCTGCCATTGGGTGATGCCTTCCAGATGCGCGACGACGTGATGGGTGCGTTCGGCGACGCCACCATCACCGGCAAGCCGGTCGGTGGCGATCTTCGTGAGGGCAAGCCGACGCCTTTGATGGCCCGAGCCGTGGAAGCCGCCACGGCCGCGCAGGCGGAGGTGCTGGCGCTCGTCGGC
This sequence comes from Ilumatobacteraceae bacterium, assembly GCA_031420675.1. Taxonomy (GTDB): domain Bacteria; phylum Actinomycetota; class Acidimicrobiia; order Acidimicrobiales; family Ilumatobacteraceae; genus UBA668. The sequence continues at coordinate 184 of JANONE010000269.1, forward strand.
TGCGCCGACCTCACCGACGCCGACGTCGCCAACGTGCAGCAGGTCATCGTCGACTCGGGTGCCCTCGCCGATCTGGAGGCAACGATCTGTCGGCTCACGGCTGAGGCCGTCGCCGCCATCGAGCTCGCCGACATCGCCTCCGATGCCCGCAACGAACTGATCGCGCTAGCGGCCTACGTCAGCCAACGCCTCGTCTGAGCTCAGGCGGCGGCGAAGGTGGCGAGCGCTTCGGCGAGAGTGCACACGGTGACGCCCACTTCGTCGACGACCGCAACCAGCCACGGCGGCCGCACGCTCGCCGCTACTGCGATCGGTTCCGTGAGGCCCGAGTGCTCCATCGCCATGCGCACGAACAAGCTGGCGTAGTCGGGCGGGCGGAGGTCGCGCGAGAGATCGATCAGGGCGTTCGGGTCGGGTGCGTCGTAGGGCGGGTCGACGCCGTAGAAGCTGCTGGACGTGGGCCCGGTGGCGCCGCCCCACAGGCCAGGCCCGTCGGACAGCACTGCGCCACGCACCAACTGCGGCCGAGCACCGGCAATCATCAGTGCGACATAGGCGCCTAGGCCGCGGCCGGCGATGGTGGCCTCGCCGAGATGGGCCAGAGCGATGTCGGCGTCGGCCAGCATCGTCTCGGCCGAGTAACCGCCACCCATCGGAACGGTGGACGCGCCGTGGCCGGTGAAGTCGAGCCCGTACACCGGACCCGGCCAAGTGTCGGTCCAGGCCGGCGCTGCCGACGGCGTCCGTTCGCCGAGGCCGTGCAACAGCAGCAGTGGCCTGCCGGCGCCGGTGCGTAGACGGTGCAATGCCAATTGGACCTTGTTGTGGGTGAGGAAGACCGTGCTCATCGGCCACGCTCCAGGAAGTCGATGATCATCTCGGCGACGAGCGCCGGCTGCTCGATGTGCACGAAGTGACCCTGCTCGTGCAGCACTTCCAACCGTCCGCCGGGTGGCAGCTGCGGCTCGATCTGATTGGGCACGGTGCCCCAGCCCATCGGTTCCTGTTGCCCGGCCAGTACCCCCAGGAAGGGCATGCCCAACCCAGGCAGGCGCGTCGCCGTCCATTCCGGGCGCCACGGGCCGAAGCCGCCGAAGCGCATGGAGGGGTCGAGCTTCCAGCGCCACCCGTCGGCATCTTCTCGGCCGCCCACCGTCACCAGGTAGCGCAACCATTCCAGCGGCAGCCGCGGGTTCATCTTCGCCCGCCGCTGGGCAAGTTCCTCGAGCGTGCCCGGCTTGCGCATCGCCGTCGCGGTGGTGCGGCGATGGTCGAGCCAGCCGGTGATGTCGCTGCCCATCATGCGAGTGCGTTCGTGTTCGGCGAGGTCTGCCATCGGCCGTTTGGAAGGGAGGCCGTCGAGGTTCACCAGATGGCTGAACCGGAACGGCTGCGCGTCGGCCAACTGGATCATCAGCGCGCCGCCCTTGCTGTGGCCCACCACCGGCGCCGGCCGGGAAGTGATGTGACTCATCACACCGATGGCGTCGCGGATGTCGGCGTCCCAGCCATACAGCGCCGCGTGCTCGCTGTCGCCGTGGCCGCGCTGGTCCCACGCGATGACCCGCCAGCCGCCACCGGCGAGGCGAGGTGCGAACTCGTCGTAGGTGCGAGCGAAGTCGAACCCGCCGTGCACCAGGAACAACGGCGCCGCGGCTTCGTCGCCCCACTCGTGGACGGCGATGCGCACGCCACCCACCATCAGGTCATGGTCGCGAATCGGCGCTTGCGCCCCTGGGAACTGCACCGTCGTCATTCCCTCGAGACTACGCGGCGTGGCGAAAAGTTGCCGAACCGGCCTAGGCTCGCCTTCGTGAGACGGGCACGGCTCAAGTTGCTTTCGGCGGTGGCCATCGTGTTCCCGCTGGTGGCCGGCGCTTGCGGCGACGACGCGTCGTCGAAGGGGACGTTGCCCCCCATCGCCACCACCACCACCACGACGTCGCTGAACATCACCACCACGACGGTGCGCCGGTTCTACGTCATCCAGTCGGGGGACACGCTCAACAAGATCGCGAGCAGGTTCAACGTCCTGCTCGCCGACCTGCTCGCGATGAACGGCATCACCGACCCCGACCACATCGAGATCGGGCAAGAGCTGGAGATCCCGCCGGAGAGGCTGGTCATCGACATGCTCCCCGCACCAACCACGTCTTCGTCGTCCACCTCTACGACCGTCGGCTGATCCCGGTCCGCATCAACTGTGCCTGCGGTGGGCGGCAGCGAGGTGCGCAACATCGTTCATGATACGCGCCATCTGGAAATCCTTCGGGGTGTACACCGCGCTGACACCGGCGTCGGCGAGCCGCTGGCGATCGCCCTCGGGGATGATGCCGCCGACGATCACGGGGGCTTCCACCCCTTCGGCGCGCAACATGTCGACGATCATGGGAACCAGTGACAGGTGCGAGCCGCTGAGGATCGACAGCCCGATGACGTCGGGGTCCTCGTCGCGGGCCGAGGCGACGATCTGCGCGGGCGTCAGGCGGATGCCGCTGTAGACCACCTCCATGCCGGCGTCGCGGGCGGCGACGGCGATCTGCTCGGCGCCGTTGCTGTGCCCGTCGAGGCCCGGCTTGGCCACCAGGAAACGAGGGGGGCCACCGACCATCGAACGTACGAACTCCCCAACCGCAGCCAGCTCGCCGACGCGTCGGCCGACTGCGGCGTTCACGCCCGTAGGTGCTCGGAACTCGCCGAACACTTCGCGTAGGACGGCCGACCATTCGCCGGTCGTGCCGCCTGCCTTCGCCAGCTCGATCGACGGCTCCATGATGTTGGTGCCCTCCACGGCAGCCTCGTGCAGCGCTGCCAGGGCGGTATCGACGGCGACCCGATCGCGAGCGGCGCGCCAGTTGGTCAGTTCGGCGACCAACTCGGCCTCGATCGCAGGGTCGACGGTGAGGATGTTGCCCGGCGTGTTGAGCGGCGACGGCTCGGTCTCGGTGAACTTGTTCACGCCCACCACGGTCTGGTCCCCGGCCTCGATGCGGCGCGTGCGTTCGGCCATCGACCGCACCAGGCGGCCCTTCAGCTCGTCGACCGCGGCGAACGCGCCGCCCAACGAGAGCACGTCCTGCAGTTCGGCCCAGGCGGCGTCGCGCAGCTCCGCGGTCTTGGCTTCGATCACTTGCGAGCCGTCGAACAGGTCACCGTACTCCAGCAGGTCGGTCTCGAACGCGAGCACTTGTTGCATTCGCAACGACCATTGCTGGTCCCATGGCCGGGGCAGGCCGAGTGCCTCGTTCCACGCCGGCAGCTGCACGCTGCGTGCGCGGGCGTTCTTCGAAAGGGTCACCGCCAGCATCTCCAGCACGATGCGCTGGATGTTGTTCTCCGGCTGCGCCTCGGTGAGACCCAGCGAGTTCACCTGCACGCCGTAACGGAAGCGGCGGGCCTTCTCGTCGGTGACGCCATAGCGCTCGAGGCCGATGCGATCCCACAGCTCGGTGAATGCACGCAGCTTGCAGATCTCCTCCACGAAGCGGATGCCCGCGTTCACGAAGAACGAGATGGAGCCGAACACCTGCGTGAACTGCTCGGGTGCGACCTGGCCGCTGTCGCGTACGGCGTCGAGTACGTCGATCGCCGTGGCGAGGGAGAAGGCGATCTCCTGCACCGCCGTGGCGCCGGCTTCCTGCAGGTGGTAGCTGCACACGTTCGTCGGGTTCCACTTCGGTGCGTGCTGCGCGCACCAGGCAACCATGTCGACGATCAGCCGCCGCGACGGGCCTGGCGGGAAGATGTACGTG
>JANONE010000270.1:0-4796 GCA_031420675.1 Ilumatobacteraceae bacterium
GGTCGATTTCTGCTCGTTCTCTGGGTCGGGTTTTGGTGAACACGGTCAACAGGACGATGATTCGTCCGGTGGCGATGTAGTAGCTGATTCGGGTTGGTTGTCGATCGAGGAAGAACCGCAGCTCGCGGAGTTTGCCGTCGAGTTGGCGGGTGAATGGTTCGCTCAGGTGTACGCCTTGGTCGCCGAGTAGGTCGATGTAGCGTTCGGCTTGACCGAACTGGTTGTCGGTGAGGGAGTTGAGCTAGCTGACGACTTCGGGTTCCAGTTCGACTGTCCCCCAACTCATAGCAGCGATGCTATCACTCCTGCTTGGGGTGCCGTGTCGGCATCCACACCGAACCCGAAGAATCAGCAGGATCCGACCGCGGCCGCACCGTACATGCACGACTCGAAGGCACCTGCCCCGAACCACCCGGCTCGGTCGAACAGGTCGACGACGGCAACGCCCTGAGCCAACGCAACGCGACATCTCCGACCACAGGGAACCCGAGGATTCGGGCTGATCCGGATCGGTCAGGTCGGCGGAGTGTCCCGCTTGCTGAAGGGCGACGTGGGCGCCTTCGGGCCGTGGCAGAACCGGAACTTCTTGCCGCTCTCGCACGGGCACGGCGCGTACGTACCTCGCCGCTGGTCCTCAGCGGTCACGGTGGCCATCACGTCAGCTGGCGGCAGGTTGCGCTGCCACAGCTGGGCCATCGCCGAGAACGCCGGCCCGGTGTGCATGTAGAACAGCTCCAGCCCCGAGCACAGGTAATTGTGACCCGGCTCGTCGTCGCGTGACTTCGCGAAACGGTCCTTCGGGCAGCCGCCGTTGCACAGGTGCCGCACCTTGCATTCCTGGCACTGCCGGGTGAGTGTGTCGCGCTTGTCTTGGCCGAACCTGCGTTGCTCGGGCTTGGCCATGAGATCGATCATGTGGGTCTCGTGGATGTTGCCGAGTCGGAACCTTGGTTCCACGAAGTGATCACAGCTGTACAGATCGCCGTTGTGTTCGAGCGTCGGCCCGAACCCGCACGTCGGCGCGTGGATGCATAGGAGGTGCCGGCCGAAGAAGGCCTCGAGCGTGACGTCGAACAGCTGCACGTAGACCTTGCCAACGTCGTGACGCACCCACTCCTCGAAGACGTTGATGAGGAAGCGCCCGTACTGCTCGCCACCCACCGAGCGCTCGGTCACCAGGTTGCCTGTCTGGGTGTACAGCAGCCGCTTGCGCCCCGGTTGTTCCCTCCAGCCCTGGTTGGCGATCGCCAACGTTTCTGCGGTGGCGCGCTCGACGATGGGGATGAACTGGACCCACCTGGCGTCGAGCTCGTCGCGGAAGAACCGGTAGACCGTGCGCCCGTGGTGTTCGTTGGCGGCGTTGACGGTGCAGAGGACGTTGAAGTCGACGCCGTGCTTGCGGAGCAGTCGCCATCCATGCATCACCTTGTCGAACGTGCCGCGTGCCAGCCGATCTACGCGATAGGTGTCGTGGATCTCGCGCGGACCGTCGACGCTCAGGCCGACCAGGAACCCGTTCTCGGCGAAGAACTCGCACCACTCGTCATCGAGCAGGATGCCGTTGGTCTGGAACGTGTGCTGCACGATCTGGTCCGGGCGGCGGTAGCGCTCGACGATTTCGACGGTGCGTCGGAAGAACTCGAGCCGCATCAGCGTCGGCTCGCCACCCTGCCACGCCACGGTCACCTCGGGCGTGCGGTGTGCTTCGAGCAGCTGCCGCAAGTACGCCTCGAGCGTGACCTCGGACATGCGGCTCTTCTCGTTGGGGTACAGCGCCTCCTTGGAGAGGAAAAAGCAGTATGTGCAGTCGATGTTGCACGTCGATCCGCTCGGCTTCGCGAGGAGGTGGAAGCTCGGTGGCGCGTCGGCAACCACGATGGGGAACGCTGCGGTGGTGTCGGTCGGGGACGTCATGGGGTCGTCCTCCATGGTAGGAGCTGACCGGACGGCGACGGCACACGCCCGGTGCTCATTGTTCGTCTCGACTCGCCAGCCAGGCCTGGGCCGCGTGGTACGCCTCGAGGCTCGATTCTCGGCCAGTCGGGCTCGCCTCGTGGACGTGGACGTCACCGGCACGTTCGACGGTCCGGTTCCGACGCAACTGTCGGTGGGTCGCGGGATCGACGCCGCTCAGATACAACCGTCCGCCGACGGCATCCAGTCGAAGTCCATGCATTCGATCACCTGTGGGAGCTGTGCCGGCGGACCGGTCCCGCCGAAGCCGCAGATCGGATCGCCCATTGGCTCGAACTGCGACCACGTCGCCATCCCATCGAGACACCATGGCAATTGTTCGCCCTCACGGTGCGCAACCACCTCGAGGGTGGCGAGGCCGTCGGCTGGATCAACGGCATGCTCGACGCGTCGGACGGTTGCGGCGTTCGAGACGAGCTCTACGAGGCAGTTGGTTTCCGCTCACCGGTCGCCGACGACGACGGCTTATGGATCGATCACCCCGCCTACCGTGACTGGTTCTGCGTGGACGTCAGCGGCTCGGTGCTCGAATGGGTGACAGTCGACCCGTGAGGATGAGGGATGTGGGGATGGCGTTCAGTGCGGCCGGCGAAGCTTGCTCGGGGTGAAGGTGGCGTCGAGGCCGTCGACGTGAACATCGAACACGTGGATCGCCGGGTCGATCGAACCTGGACCGACCACCCACAACTGCTCGGGTGAGAGATCGAGCACGTATTCGATCTCCTTGCAGACCTTCGGTGGAAGCTCGCTCAGCCGATGCGCGGACCCGATGGCAGCGACCAGACATGCAACTTCCCGAGGGCTCTTCTTGGCCTCGACCTGCAAGGCGACGGTGCCGTCGGAGTTGTAGAACTCGGCGTCGGTCTCAAGCGAATCGCCCTGGCGGGGGTGAACGAGGTCTGCGAGCGACGCCGGGAAGAACACGGTGGTGTCAACGAAGACCCGCGAGATTTCAATGTTCGACGCCGCCGTCGACGAGAGCGTCGATGGCTCGACGGACCCCGTTGCGGCCATGCTCGCGTTGCGCTTTGAGGTTGTTGATCTCGGTGATGGAGATGATCCGATGCTTTGACCCTGGCTTGTATCGGTGGGTGAGTTTGCCGTCAGCGGTCAAACGGTCAACGAATTGGCGCGACACCCGAGCAGTGTCGCGGCGTCCGCTGCTGACACGCCGGCTTCGGGCGACGCGGTGTAGGCGATCGTGCGGCCGGCGGCGAGGTCGGCAATCGCGCGGGTAGCGAGTTGCACAACGAACTCGAACACAGCGCCGTCCGGATCAGTGACGGCGGTCGGCACAGTTCCTGCGAGTGAGCCCATCGACGCGACGGTGATGCGTTCGGCGACGTGCTCGGCGGCACCCCGATCCTCGGGTGTGGGTTCGAACACGACAGCATCATGCTGGATGGTGTGCATCACCCAATCGTGCATGCTGTCCGCTCTAAGCCAAGTGCAACCTACAAATGCAACTAGAGGCGACCTTCGAACTGAGTTGGCGTTCAGGTGGTCTGTTGGAGGCGGTACTCGCGCAGCAGGGTTGGTGCTTGCCCCGAGGCCGATTCCTGATCACCGTGCAGCACATCAGGGTCGAGATCGATTCCGTTTGGCCAGCAGACGGTCCCTGCCGTGCCATCGACCGTAACTCGGCTGAAGGAATCGTCATTGTCGATTGTCGACAGGACGCCGGGGAGCGCTCCGGCGAAATCGATCTCGCGGACAAGGCCGTCCGAGAAGACCACGCGCAGTTGACGTGCGCCGAGGTGCTCGACCCCAGTGACACGAACGAGAGCATCCATGCCCGACATCCTACTGCAGCGGCTCGATGCCCGACAGCGCCGCGGGTGTCTGGGCGAGCACCCAGTTTTGGCGAAGTTCGGTTTCGTGAAGTGCGCGCCACTGTTCAACGAGGCGTGCGGCAGTCCTTGGAAGCCCACCGCGGATGATCGAGCCGTCCGCAACGCCGACGATTGCTTCGTATTCGGCGTAGATCGCATGGAAGTGGGGAGGGTTGTGGTCGCTGAAGTACATGTAGATAGATATCCCGTAGAACTCACTGAGACGTGGCACGACATCAACGTACGTGTAGCAAGGGCCGACCCAGCGCGAGGAGAGCGACAAGACGTCACGGGCGGACCTTGCATGTCGGGCGTTGTGTCCAGAAGTCGAATATATCGTTTACGCTATGCCCGCATGCGAGTGACCGACAGGAGCACACGATGAGTAAACGGGCGGCTTGGAAGTCGATGCCACGACCAGACGCGGGTCGGGTTCGTGACGTTGTGGAGGATGAGGCCCGAAGGATGGGCACGACCCAATCGGCGATCGCCCGGATGGAAAGTGGTGGCACGCGTCCGACGTTGGAGACCTTGGAGCGTGTTGCTGGCGCCGTTGGTCAAGAACTCGCGGTAGTGGTCGGCACGCGGCTGATCGAGAACCGATCAATCGCAAAGTTGGTTCGCAGCGGCCACGCAGTGGTCCGCAAGGCAAGCTGACCGCACATAGCGCGCGTGATGGTAGACCGGTATACGAACTGGACGGAACAGATGTCGACAGTCCGCGCTGGTCATCGAGAACCTCGCCACGCTCGACGCGGCAGCTAGCGCGGTTCGAGCACTTCGTACGCGGCGGCGAGCAGTTCGGTGACGGGTGTGCCGGCGATCTCGGCGTCGAGCGGCTCGAGTCGAGCCAGCACCCGGTGAGCGGGCACCGGTGGAACGGCGATCGACAGCGGCCGCCGGCTGCGCGGCGGCTCGCCGCGGCCCGGCACCAGCGGCCACCACGCTGGCAATCCGTCGTTTCGGGCACCGTGAGCACCCGCTGATCGT
>JANONE010000271.1:0-1825 GCA_031420675.1 Ilumatobacteraceae bacterium
GCCGGGCAGCGTGATCGCCATCAACGGCGCCGACGACACCGTCGACGCCATTCGACCCACCCTTGCCAACCCGTTTGGCATCGCCGTCAACCAGGCCGATGGCAAGCTCTATATCGCCAGTCTCGCAGGCGCGGGCACCGATGGCGGTATCGAAGTGTTCGATGCCAACAATATCCAGGCGGCGCCGGTGTTAGCCTCGCTCGGGCCAGGGCCGCGGAACAACCCCACCTCGCTGCTGTCGTTCGGGCGGCACGTCGTGGTGAACCCGAACACCGGCCGGGTGTACGCGATGTTGACAGGCGGATCGCCCACGTCGCTGGCGTGGCTCGACCCGGTGACGAATGTGATCTCACCACTCGATGGTCTGGCCACTGCGCTGCCCAACGGCTTGCCCGCGGGGACACCGCTGCCGTCCCCCGGCACCGGCGCTCCCGGCGCCTGGGGCCGCGTGGAAGTCATCCGCGTCGACGCCGCGTTGAACCGCATCTTCCTCGGCATGTTCGATGGACCGACCAACACCAACCGCATCGTCGCGCTCGACGGCAACAACCACGAGGTGCTCGGGAGCTGGATTGGCGGCAAGCACAGCGGTCGCCATACGGCCAGCTACCTGGTTGTCAACCAGGGCGCCAATCGCCTTTATGTCACCGACTTCGGCGATGACGACAAGGTGACCATGCTCGATGCGACGACGCTCGCCGAGTTGGCCGTGACCCCGCTGCCCGAAGGGCCGAGTGCCACGGCGTTCAACGCGACCGCGCACCGGCTGTACGTGAGCAGCATCGACAGTTCCACCAAGAGCATTACCGCGCTTGACGGCGCGACGCTGGCCATCCTGTCGAGCGTTCGCCTGCCGCTGCTGGCGTACTTCCTCAACGTGGACGAGGTCGAGAGCCGCATCTACACCTCCGGCGGCGACTCGGCAGACGAGTCCGGCATCATGGTGATCACCGACGTGCTGGGCCAGCTCGGCACCAACGTCAGCGTGAGTCCGACGATGGGACCGGGGCCGTCGAACGGCTCGGTCGTGCTCAACGACGACTACAGCGTCACCTACACGCCGAACCCCGGCTTCCAGGGCGGGGACCAGTTCGGCTACACCATCACGGCCCCATCGGGAACGGCCAACGGCACCGTCACCATCAACGTGGTGCCGGCCAACCCCGTCTCGGTGGCCTTCGCTGACGGATACAACACACGGGCAAACCAGTTGTTGACGGTCCCCGCCCCCGGCCCGCTCGGTAACGACGCGGCCGGCGGCCCCGCGACGATGGTGATCGATACCTTGCCGACTGGTGGCGTGCTCACGCCGCAGGCGGATGGGTCTTTCACGTATCAGCCGAATGCGGCCTTTGTCGGCAACGACGTCTTCACGTACCACACGCTCGGTGCACTGGGCGCGAGCAACACGGTTCCCGTCGGCATCGTCGTGACGGCGACGACGAACCTGGTGGTGACCAACACTGCTGACAACGGCGCCGGATCGCTGCGACAGGCGATGCTGGTGGCGAACATCGAACCGGGGTCGACCATCACGTTCGGCATCCCCGGTGCAGGTCCGTTTACGATTCAACCGAGTAGCGCGCTACCGACCATGAACGTGCCGGTAACGATCGATGGCTACACGCAGGGCGTCGGGCCGGACGCGGCGGCGCCGAACACGGCGGCCATCGGCACCAACGCGGTGCTCAAGATCGTGGTGCGCGGCGCATCGGCGGGTTCGGGCAGCGGCTTCACACTGAGGGGCGGCAACTCGACCATCCGCGGGCTGGTGGTCAATGGCTTCAGCAGCTCGGGCATCCTGTTCGACGGTCCGCTGGGCGGC
>JANONE010000272.1:0-7670 GCA_031420675.1 Ilumatobacteraceae bacterium
GCGTCGTGTACGACTCGCGGCTAGTGCAGGAAGGGTCGCTGTACTGTTGCCTACGCGGCCTGAACAGCGATGGCCACGCGTTCGCCCCGGCAGCGCGTGGTGCGGGCGCGGCAGCGCTGTTGGTGGACCACGTGTTGGACATCGATGTGCCGCAGGTGATCGTCGGCGACACCCGCGTCGCCATGGGCCCGCTCGCATCCGCATTCTTCCTGCATCCGTCGCGGTCGCTCACGTTGGTCGGTGTCACCGGCACCAACGGCAAAACCACCACCACCAGCCTCATCGCTGCGATCCTCGAGTCGGCCGGCATGCCCACAGGCGTGATCGGCACGCTCACCGGCAAGCACACCACGCCGGAAGCGCCCGACCTGCAGGCGCAGCTGGCGGGCTTCCTCGCCGCCGGCAAGCGGGCGGTGGCAATGGAGGTGTCGTCGCACGCGCTCGCACTGCACCGAGTGGAGGGCACCCGCTTCGCGCTCGCGGTGTTCACCAACCTCGGCCGCGATCACCTCGATCTGCACGGCACGATGGAACGCTATTTCGCTGCCAAGGCGGAGCTGTTCCGGCCGTCGCTCAGCGCGCAGGGCGTCGCCAACGTCGATGACCCGCACGGCCAACTGCTGGTGGATGCCGCCTCGATTCCGATGACCTCGTTCTCCCACGACGATCTGATCGACCTGACCGTGACACCCACGGGGCACGCGTACACCTGGCGCGGGCAGCGCGTGCAGGTGGGAATCGGTGGCGCGTTCAACGCGATGAACAGCCTCGCTGCGGCCACGGCCGCTGCTGCCCTCGGCATCGACCCGGCGGCGATCGCCAGTGGCCTGCGAGCAGCGCCCGCAGTGCCTGGTCGTTTCGAGCCGGTGCACGCCGGCCAACCGTTCGACGTGATCGTCGACTATGCCCACACCCCCGATGGCCTGCGCGCGGCACTCACCGCCGCCCGGGCAGCATCAGGACCCGGCCACGTGATCGCGGTGTTCGGCTGCGGCGGCGATCGCGACCGTGAGAAGCGGCCGGAAATGGGTGCGGTGGCCGCCGAGCTCGCCGACCGGGTGGTGATCACCTCCGACAACCCGCGCTCGGAGCACCCGCTGGCGATCATCAATGCCGTCCTTCAGGGGGTGCGTGCCGACTACCGTGACCGTGTTGTGATGGAGCCAGACCGCCGCCAAGCCTTCGCTGCCGCGTTTCAGATCGCACAGCCGGGCGACGTGGTCGTGATCGCCGGCAAGGGCCACGAAACCACCCAGACCATCGGCGGTGCCGTCGTTCCCTTCGATGATCGCGCTGTGGCCCGCGAGCTGCTGGGGTCGTTCCGATGAACGACGCCACGATGAACGACGCGGCGATCAGCCCCACTCGGTCGAACCGCCCGGCGCTCGTGTACGGCATTGCCCTCGCCGGCCACGCACTGGCGGTGCAGTTGGTGCGTCGTGGCTGGCGCGTGCTCGTCGCCGACGATGCGCCCACCGACACCAAGCGCGCCCTGGCAGCGGCGCTGGGCACCACCTTGGTGGAAGCCCCCGAGGCCGATCTCATCGCCCGCTTGGTCGGCGAGGCGGACATGGTGTGCCCGGCGCCCGGTGTACCCGAGACACATCCCGTCGTCGTCGCCGCACTCGCTGCCGGCAAGCCGCTGCGCACCGAGATCGATCTCGCCTATGAATGGGAGCAGCGGCGGCCGGGTGGCCCGCGACCGATGCTCGCCGTCACCGGCACCGATGGCAAGACCACCACCACCTTCCTCGCGGCCCACATGCTGGAGGCTGCCGGGCATCGCGTGGCGGCAGTGGGCAACACCGAGGTGCCGTTGGTCGCGGCCCTCGACGACGATGTCGACGTGTTCGTGGTGGAGTGCAGCAGCTTCCGGCTGAACTGGCTCGATTCGTTCCGTGCGGAAGCGTCGGTGTGGCTGAACCTTGCGCCCGACCACCAGAACTGGCACACCTCGATGTCGTCCTACGAGGCCGCGAAGTCCCGCCTGTGGGCCCATCGGCGGCCCAGCGATGTTGCGATCGGTTTCGCCGACGACGCGGTCGTGATGCGGAACCTGTGTGCCGCCGGTGGCGTCATCCGCACGTTCGCCGCCGCCAACGCCGACTATCAGATCGACGGCCCCAACCTGGTGGGTCCTGCGGGAGTGATCGCTCCCATCGCGGGCATGACGCGCGCGTTGCCGCACGACCTCACCAACGCGCTCGCGGCGGCGGCGCTGGTACTGGAGAGCGGTCTCGCCACTGCGGCACACGTGCAACAGGCACTCGCCACCTTTCGCCACCCGCCGCACCGCATCGAGCCGCTCGGCTCCGTCGGGGGGGTGCGGTGGTTCAACGACTCCAAGGCCACAACGCCGCATGCTGCACTCACCGCGATCCGCGGGTTCGATCGCGTCGTGCTGCTGGCCGGTGGTCTGAACAAGGGTCTCGATCTAGCCAGCCTCGCCATCGAGCACGCGCGGGTGAAGGCCGTCGTCGGCCTGGGCAAGGCGGCAGCTGAAGTGACCGGTCCGTTCCAGCAGTACTGCCCCACGCGCATCGCGGGCTCGATGGCAGAGGCCGTCGACCTCGCCGCCGCGCTGGCCGAGCCGGGAGATGTGGTGCTGTTGTCGCCGGCGTGTGCCAGCTTCGATTGGTACCCAGCGGGCGGCTACCCCGCTCGCGGTGAGGATTTCAAGCAACTCGTGCAAGCGCTCGCCGACGCCGAGCACGGTGCCGGTGTCGCCGGCGAGAAAGGTGGTCTGTCGTGAGCTCATCGTCCACTCTGGTCGGCGACCGGCGGCGGGCCGCCCTTGCTCGATCCGAGGCAATGCGCCGCCACCCGACGCGTCGCGCCGTGTCGCGGCCCGCATCGCCGCCACCGACTGCCTTCTACCTGATCGCCGTCGTCACCACCGTGTTCACGATGCTGGGCCTGGTGATGGTGTTGTCGGCCACATCGATCAGCCAGTTCCACCGGGGCAACTCCCCGTGGCGCCTGTTCAACCGGCAGTTGATGTGGGCCCTGCTCGGTTGCGTCGGGCTGTGGTTCGCGATGCGAATCCCCACCCGTCGATGGCGGCGCCTGATCAACCCCGCCCTCGTCGCCTCGTGCGGTCTGATGCTGCTGCCGTTCGTGCCGGGCATCGGCGACCGCGTCAACGAGTCCAGCGCCTGGGTCGCCATCGGCCCGATCAACTTCCAGCCCAGCGAGTTCCTGAAGCTGGCGGTGCTGTTGGCATGCGCGAACATGTTGGCCATACGCCACACCGAGATGCACGATCCGGCTCGCACCCTCGGGCCTGTGCTCGGCATCGCCGTCGTTGGTGCGGGCCTGTGCCTGCTGCAGGGCGACCTTGGTTCGGCCATCGTGCTGGCTGCCATTGTGGTCGCGGTTGCATTCATCGCCGGTGCGCCCCTTTTGCCGATGATGGCATCCGGCACACTGGGCGCCGTCGCCGCGCTGGTCTTCGCCGTGTCCAGCCCTCGCCGCGAGGCACGATTCACGGCGTTCATGAACATCGCAGCCAACAAGGATCATCTCAGCTACCAGACCTATCAGGCGCTGATCGCGACGGCCCAGGGTGGCATCACGGGCTCCGGTGTCGGCCGCGGCGAGAACAAGCTGGGCGAGTTCCTGCCGCTCGCCCACAGCGACTTCATCTTTGCGGTCGTCGCCGAGGAACTGGGCATGATCGGCGTCGTCGCCGTGCTCGGCGGCTTCATGGTGTTGGCCTACGCCGGCGTACAGGTGGCGATGGCCACCCACGATCGCTTCCACTCGCTCCTCGCCGGTGGCATCGTCGGCTGGCTGGTCGTGCAGACGATGATCAACGTCGGCGGAGTCACCGGCCTGATGCCGGTCACCGGCCTGACACTGCCGTTCTTCTCCGCCGGTGGCAGCTCGCTGTTCGTCACGCTCACCGCCACGGGGCTGTTGCTCAACGTCGCCCGCAACGTGCGATGACCGCCGGCGGAGCCTTTGCTGCCGTTCCCGGCGGAGCCTTTGCTGCCGTTCCCGGCGGAGCCTTTGCAGTCGTGACCGGTGGGGGCACCTCCGGCCATGTGTTGCCGGCGTTGGCGATCGCCGATGCGTTGGTCGCGGCAGGGCATCCACGAGCAGCGATCCACTACATCGGCACGCAGCGCGGGGTCGAGACGCGGTTGTTGCCTCCAACGGGCTATCCGCACACCTTTCTCGACATCGTCGGTCTGCAACGCAGCCTGAGCACCCGCAACCTCGCGTTCCTGCCCAAGTTGATCGGGTCCGTGCGCGCCGCCAAGCGCCTGCTGCGCGAGCTGCAGCCGAACGTGGTGGTGAATGTCGGGGGATACGGCAGCTTCCCCGCCACCTGGGCGGCGCGGCGGTTGCACGTGCCGTACGTGGTGGTCTCGTACGACCGTCGCCCCGGCCTCGTCTCCAAGTTGATGGCGAAGCGGGCGGCTGCGTGCGCAGTGGCGTTCGAGGGTTCGTCACTGCCGCACGCCGAACTGACCGGCGCCCCCGTGCGAGGCGAGATGGTCCGGCTCGACCGGGCAGCCTCGCGCGCCGGGGCCCGCGAGGCCTTGGGCCTGCCGGCCGATCGATTCGTGCTGGCCGTGATGTGTGGTTCGTTGGGGGCCGCAGTGGTGAACCAAACGGTCACTGGCGCTGTCAGGCGGCTGTCCGGTCGCAACGACCTGGCGGTCTACCACATCGTGGGTGACCGCTTTCTCAAGGATGCCGCGCCCACTTGCGCCGGTGCCGAGGGCATCCTGTATCGCGTGATCGGCTATGAGGAACGTATGGCACACGTGTACGCCGCTGCCGACCTGATGATCACGCGCGGCGGTGCCGGCACGCTGGCCGAGGTGACCACGGTCGGTGTGCCCGACATCGTGGTGCCCTGGCCGGGCGCCGCAGAGAACCACCAGGTCGCCAACGCGAAGGCGCTGTCCGACCACGGGGCAGCGGTGCTCATCGAGCAGGCCGACTTCACCGTCGACCGCCTGGTGGCCGAGATCGAACGATTCGCCGAGTCGCCGACCGAGCTCGCCGGGCTCGCGTCCAAGGCACACGCTGCGGGCTCGTTGCACCGCAGCGGCAAGCTGGTGGCGCTCGTGGAGCGAGTGGCTGCCTCGGCTGGGAACGGCGCCCCGTGAGCAACGCCCCGATACCGCCCCTCGACCTCAGCGAGCCGCGCCGCCTGCACGTGGTGGGTGTCGGTGGCTCCGGTATGAGCGCGATCGCGATCGTGCTCGCCGAGATGGGCCACGACGTGACGGGTAGCGACATGCGCGAGCGGCCCGTGCTGGAGCGCGTGCGCGCGGCGGGCGTACGGGTGCAGGTCGGGCACTCTCGGTCCCTGGTGCACGACCGCGACGCCATCACCTGGAGCACGGCGATCCCCGAACGCAACGTCGAGCGCGACGAGGCCGCGGAGGTGGGCGTGGCGTCGCTGCACCGGTCGGGCATGCTCGCCTCGATCTGCGCGTCGGCGAAATCCCTCGCCGTCGCCGGGACGCACGGCAAGACATCCACCACGTCGATGCTGATGCTCATCCTCGCCGAGGCCGGCATGCGCCCGAGCTTCGTCATCGGTGGCGAGGTCACCGACATGGGCACGGGCGCGCAGTGGACCGGTGGCGAGTGGTTGGTGGTGGAAGCCGACGAGAGTGACGGCACCCACCTGCAGTTGCCGCTGTACGGCACGATCCTCACCAACGTGGAGGTCGACCACCTCGACTACTACGGCACGCGGGAGGGAATCTTCGACGGCTTCGATCGTTACCTCTCGCAGATCGACGGCCCCAAGGTGCTGTGCCTCGACGACCCCGATACCGCCCGGCTCGCTGCACGCCACGACGTCATCACCTACGGCACATCGCCTGCCGCCGACTTCGTCGCCGCCAACGTGCAGCCCGGCAGCGGCTCGGTCACCTTCGACGTGGTGCACCACGGTGCGCTGCTGGGCAGTGTGTCGTCGCCATTGCGTGGACTGCACAACGTTCGCAACGCAACTGCCGCACTGGCCATGGCGGTCACGGTGGGCGTGCCCTTCGCCGTCGCCGCCACGGCGCTCGCGAAGTTCGGTGGCGTCGCCCGTCGCTTCGAGGTTCGCGGGGTCGACGGTGGTGCCACCCTCGTCGACTGCTACGCCCACCTCCCCAGCGAGATCGCCGCCGATCTGGCGGCGGCGCGGGGGAGCGGCGATGAATGGAAGCGGGTCGTGGCCGTCTTTCAACCCAATCGTTTCAACCGCATGGCGGTGATGTGGCCCGACTATCGCGATGCGTTCGTCGACGCCGATGTGGTGGTGCTCACCGAGATCTACGCTTCCGGCACGGCACCCATCCCCGGCGTCACCGGCAAGCTGGTGGTGAACGCGGTGCTCGATGCACACCCGAACAGCCGCGTCGTGTGGATGCCCAAACGCGACGACCTGGTGGAGTTTCTCGCACGCCAGTTACGCGCGGGCGACGTGTGTATCTCGATGGGCTGTGGCGACATCGCTGCGCTGCCCGACGAAGTGCAGGCCCGTCGTGGCGAGCTGCGCGGTGAACAATCGTGAGCCTGCAGCAACGGCAAGAGCAGGCGTCGCGCCGGCTCTGTGCCTTCAGCTCGGTCGACGAACCACTGGCGCATTTCACCACCTACAAGGTGGGTGGCCCGGCAGCGGTGTTCGCCTCGCCCCGTAACGCCGACGAGCTGCGGCTCGTCGGTGAAGTCGTTCGCGACACCCAACTGCCGGCCTTGGTGGTGGGGCGCGGATCCAACCTCCTGGTGGCGGATGCCGGCTTCGTCGGCATCGCCATCTCGCTCGCATCGATGGCTGATTGGATCGAGTTCCACGACACGGTGGTGCACGCAGGTGCCGCCGTCAAACTGCCCGTGCTTGCGAGGCGTTGTGTCGCGGCCGGCCTGGTGGGCTTCGAGTGGGCAGTCGGTGTGCCCGGGTCGATCGGGGGTGCGGTGCGCATGAACGCCGGTGGCCACGGCAGCGACATGGCCGCGACGTTGCTCGGTGTGCACGTCCTCGACCTGCACACAGCCCAGCACGGTTGGGTGCCTGTCGCGGGGCTCGGTCTGCAGTTCCGTGGCTCGGACCTCGCCGATCACCAGGTGGTGCTCGATGCGCAACTGCAACTTGCTGTCGGCAACGCCGAGGCGGCCGAGGCGACCCTCACCGAGATCGTCGGGTGGCGTCGGGAGCACCAGCCCGGCGGCCAGAACGCGGGCTCCGTCTTCGTCAACCCGATCCCCGGCGAGCTGCCCGCAGCATTGCTCATCGATCGACTGGGCCTTCGTGGCTTCCGCATCGGCGGCGCGTACGTCAGCCACAAGCACGCAAACTTCATCCAAGCCGGCGAGGGAGCGACCGCCGCCGACGTCCGCGCCGTGATGGAGCACGTGCGCACCGCCGTGCTCGAGCACACCGGCTTCGCGTTGCGCAGAGAAGTGACACTGGTCGGCTTCGACGACATTCCGACCCTCGCGCAACACGGCGTCGTGATATGAGCGAGCCGAAACCTCCGGCACCCGACCACGTTCCCGACCATGTGTTGCCCGACCATGTCCTGGAGGAGCTGCTCGACGCGTTCTCCGAGGAGTCGGCACTGACCTACAACTTCGACGACCCGTCGATCGATCGTCTGCTGGGCATCACCGACGAGCACGAGTTGGACGACGACGACCTCGATGACGACGAC
>JANONE010000273.1:0-6506 GCA_031420675.1 Ilumatobacteraceae bacterium
CCCTCGCCGATCACTTCCAACACCTGGCCCTTGCGCGGCGGATGACCGATCTGCGTGTTGTCGACCACAATTTCGTCGCCGACCTTGGCGTGGATGTTCATCAACTTCCTCCTCGACATCTGAACAGCTCACCCCTTTGTCGCGCCGCAACCCGCAGGAAGCAAGGGAACGAAGTCCCACCTTTGCCACGCGGCAATGGAACGACGCTTCGGTGCGGAGCCGATGCGAGTGCGGGGCGTCACGTCTCCGCCTGGCGCGCAGCCGGCGTGGTCACTGGCACCTCACCGATCGGCAGCGCTGCGGCTGGCCGTCAGTAGGCGCAGCATCGGGCGAAAACTGGCGTGCTCCGGGGTGAGCCGAGGTACGTGCGGCGGCGATGGCCCACTTCGGCGTTCAAGTGTCGGGCACCGACAGCTCAGCGCCGAAGCTGGTCCCGGGGACGTGTGGGCTCGAAAATGGTTGGCGTGGGTGACGGTTTGCCGAGAAGATAGGGGATGGGACCGAGGCCACACCCCGCGAGCATGGTCATCCGTGCGGCGGTGATGCGCTCGCTCTACGAGTCCGAGGGTTGGGCCATAGATGCTCGCTGATTGGATGCCCAGCCGCTCGCGGCGCTGAACACCCTTGTTGAGAAACTCGCTGCCGACGCGTCATGGGCCCAAGGTCCATGGTGGTAAACCCACATCGCCCCGTATTGTCGCTGTCAGATGTTTCGCATCGTGCGCCGAGAGGCTCTCAGCCCCTCGACCTTCCTCTGGGAGGTCGAGGCACCCGACGTCGCCACGTCCGCGCAACCCGGCCAGTTCGTCATGGTGCGCCTGCACGATGGCGCGGAACGAATCCCGCTGACCATCGCCGACTTCGACGCCGTTCGCGGCACGGTCACAGTGGTGGTCCAGGCGCTCGGCCGTTCCACCGCCGAGATGCGCGACCGCTACCACGAGGGCGACACGTTCGCCGACTTGGTCGGTCCGTTGGGCATGCCCTCCGAGATCACGCCGGCCGACCCGCCGAACAGCCGCCATGTGGTGCTCGTCGGCGGTGGCCTGGGGGTCGCGCCGGTGTTCCCGCAGTTGCGTGCGTTCAAGGAGGCCGGCAACCGCACCACGTGCATCGTCGGCTTCCGCAGCGACGCGTTGAGCTTCTGGCAGGCCAAGCTCGGCGAATGGGCCGACGAGTTGATCGTCTGTACCGACGACGGAAGCGCCGGACGCGCCGGGCTGGTCACCGAGGCGTTGGCCGAGGTCGTCAACCGCGACCGTCCCGATCTGGTCGTTGCCATCGGGCCGATGGTGATGATGCGGGCGTGCGCCGAGGTCACCCGCCCGGCCGGAGTGCACACCGTCACCTCGCTGAACACGATCATGGTCGACGGCACCGGCATGTGCGGCTCGTGTCGCGTCAGCGTGGACGGCCAGACCCGCTTCGCCTGCGTGGACGGCCCCGACTTCGATGCCCATGCGATCGACTTCGACGAACTGCTGCAACGCAACCGTCGTTTCTCGAACGAGGAGCACCAGGCCTCGGCCGACTACGAACACCGCTGCCAGGTGGAGCAGACGCTGTTCGTGAAGGGCAGGCGGACCTACAAGAAGCTGCGCGAGATCGAGCCCACCAAGGTGCCGATGCCCGAACGCGACCCCGAGGCGCGGACGCGCACGTTCGACGAAGTGACCCTCGGCTATTCGCTGTCGGAGGCACTGCGCGAGGCCGAGCGCTGCCTGCAGTGCAGCCGCCCGACCTGCATCAGCGGCTGCCCCGTCTCCATCGACATCCCCCGCTTCATCCGCCACCTGTTGCTGAAGGACGTCGACGGCGCGCTCGGCGTGATCCGCGAAGCGAACATCCTGCCCTCGGTGTGTGGCCGCGTGTGCCCGCAGGAAACCCAGTGCGAGAGCCAGTGCGTGATCGCTCGCAAGATGGAACCTGTTGCCATCGGCCGCCTCGAACGGTTCGTCGGCGACCACGGCAAGGTGGCCAAGCCATCGGTCGCCATCGCACGCGGCAAGCGGGTGGCCGTGATCGGCTCCGGCCCTGCCGGGTTGGCGTGTGCGGCCGACCTTGCCCGTGACGGCGTCGACGTCACCATCATCGAGGCGCTGCACGTGACGGGAGGCGTGTTGCGCTACGGCATCCCCTCGTTCCGACTGCCGCGCGAGATCATCGACCGCGAAGTCGCCGGGCTGCTCGAGCTGGGCGTGCACATCGAGACCGACAAGGTCGTCGGCCGCACGTTCACCGTGCAGGATCTGCTCACCACCCGCGGCTTCGATGCCGTGTTCCTGGGGGTGGGTGCCGGCGCGCCGGCGTTCCTCGGTATCCCCGGCGAGAACGCCGGTCGCGTCATCAGCGCCAACGAGTTCCTCACCCGCGTGAACCTGATGGGTGGCGACCGCTTCCCCGACATCGATACGCCGGTGGGCATCGGCACCGATGTTGTGGTGATCGGCGCCGGCAACACGGCGATGGACTGCATGCGAGTGGCCTTGCGGCTGGGTGCCGACGTGCGCTGCGTCTACCGCCGCTCACGCGCCGAGGCACCCGCACGCGCCGAGGAGCTGCGCCATGCCGAGGAGGAGGGCGTGCAGTTCCTCTTCCTGCACAACCCGGTGGAGGTACTCACCGACGACAGTGGCGTCGTGCACGGCCTACGGGTCGAACGCATGGAGTTGGGCGAACCCGACGAATACGGCCGACGCAGGCCGCTGCCGACCGGCGAGATCTCCGACATCGAGTGCGACACGGTCGTGGTCGCGCTGGGAACCAACCCGAACAAGATCGTCACGCGCAACACCGCCGGCCTGGCTCTCGACGGTCGCGGGTACGTTGCGGCCGACCCGCTGACGCAAGCCACCAACCTGCCCGGCGTGTTCGCCGGCGGCGACATCGTCACCGGCGGCGCGACGGTGATCCTCGCGATGGGTGCCGGCCGCCGCGCCGCCGCCGCGATGTTGGAGTATCTCGACGGTGGCATCGCCGCTGCACCGGGTCCCGTCGCCTCCGGCCGGCTGTGCCCTCGCTGCCACCGTCCGACCGGCGACGACGACACGAACGACGGCGGCGGTGTGTGTTGTGCCGGCAGCATCGTTGCGTGGCGGTGCACCGGGTGCGCGAAGAGAAGCGAGGGCTTCGCCTTCCCCTACGGACGCTGCCCGGCGTGCGCGGGCATCCTCGAGTTGATCGACGAACATCCGGGAACCGGCGACCATCCGGCGAACGGCGGTGGTGCGCTCGGCGATGCGGCGCTCGAAGCCATTCGGCAGGCGTTCGAGATCGAACTCGGCGGTCGCGACTTCTACGTGGCAGCCGCCGGCCGCACCGGCGATCCCGAGCTGCACGACATGTTCGAACGACTGGCGAAGATGGAGCGCGAGCACATCGATACCCTCGTGCGGCGCTACCACATTCCGCCACCGGCCGATCCTTCGGGCGACCTGCAGCCTGGCGTCCTGCAAGCGGGCGGCAGCGACACAGCGGCCGACCCGCTGGAGCTGTTGGAGATGGCCATCCTCCTCGAGCGGCGCGCCGAACGGTTCTTCCGCGAACGTCTGTACGAGGCGGCTCCAGCAGCCCGCGAGCTCTACCGCGAGCTCGCCGCGGAGGAGGCCGAGCACATCGACCTGCTGGTCACAGAACTGGCCGCACTGCGCGACAACCGCCGCGGGATCCTCTGAACGCTCCGTCAGCGCCGCTGCTGCGCCGCGTTGGCGTGGGCGGGGAAGCCTTCGTGGGCGCTCATCGCGAGGATCGTTGGCGTCATCCTTCGCAGCGCAGCCGCGTCGGCGCGGGCCACCGCTGTGCGCTTCAGGAACGTGTCGGCGGTGATGCCGCTACTGACGTGCGCGAAACCACCCGTCGGCAAGCTGGCGGGGCAGCCGATCACGAAGTTGCCGGCGCTGAACAGCGTGTGCTGGCCGATCAGGATCTCGCCTGCGTTCACCAGTCGGCCGAGCAGCTCGGCTTCATCGGTGGCGGCCACCGCGACCTGCAGATGCTCTGGTGCCCAGCGGTTGGCGACGTCGGCTGCCTCGGCCAGATCGCCGACGAACACGCAACCACCGTTGCCGCCGAGCGCGGCGCGGGCGGCCTGGGCCCGTGCCGCGGGCAGGAAGGCGAGTTGCGCTTCCAACTCGGTGTCGATCGCATCAGCGAGGGAAGCGCTGGTCGTGATCAGCAGCACTGCGCTGTCGGTGCCGTGCTCGGCCTCGTTTAACAAGTCGGCCGCGGCGAGACGTGGGTCGGCGCTGTGGTCGGCGATGACCACGCTCTCGGTGGGCCCCAGGATCATCATCGTGGCGACGCCGTAGCGCTGCATCTCCACCTGGGCGCACGCGACCGGCGGGCTGCCGGGCCCGACGATCTTGCGCACCTGCGGAATGGTCTGGGTGCCGAAACCGAGGGCGGCCACACCGGCCGGGCCGTTGACCCGGAACACTTCGGTGATACCCAGCTTGCGGCAGACGACGAGCACGGCAGGGTCGATGCGGCCACTGCCGTCGGGCATGGGCGGCACGACGAGTGCGATGGTGGGCACGGCAGCGACTGTGGCGGGCACTGCGAGTTGGTACGCGACGCTGGGGTAGCTGGCCTTGCCGCTGGGCACGAACAAACCGGCCGACGTGATGGGTGTGATCTTCTCGCCGACGATGAGACCGGGCTCACTCTCGAAGCTCCAATCGGCGGCGCGCGCCATCAGCTGTTCGTTGAAGGCGCGGAGGTGCGCGATCGCATCGTCGATCGCGGCATCGACCTCGGGGCCGACGACGGCGGCAGCAAGCTCGTCCAGGGTGGCCTTCAGCTGGTGTGGCTCCAGCGACACCTTGTCGAAGTCGTGCAACGCACGGCACACGGCTTCGTCGCCGTTGGCGCGAACGTCGTCGATGATGCGCCCGATCGCGGCCTTCAGGTCTGCGTCGAAGATCGCCTCCAGCCCGCGCTCGCACAGGGCTTGCCGCTCTGCCTCGCTCATGCGGGCCCAGGTCATCCGTCGCATCACCGCCATGCCCGATGACCCTACCGGCGGCGACCCATGCACCAGGATGGATGGCGGCGCGTGCAGGCCGAGCGTCAGATCGATGGGCGGCGGGAGAACCACGGTTCGGCTTGCTCCAACTGGGCTGCCAGTCGCATCAACGTGTGGTCGTCGCCGGCTCGGGCCATCACGTGGGTGCCGACGGGCAGGCCCGCTTCGTTCCACCACAGGGGCAGCGACATCGCCGGTTGGCCGGTGCCGTTGGCCAGTGCGGTGAACGGCGAGTACGGCAGCACATGGTTTAGGCGATAGTCGAGGAAGTCGGCCCACGCGTCGGTCCGGTCGGCTCGGAAGCGACCGATCAGAGCAGGTGGCTCGCCGAGCGTTGCGGTCAGCAGCATGTCGTAGGGCACCAGCAAGCGCGCCATCTCGCGACCGATTGCGTGCACCACATTGATGGCAGCGAGGTAGTCGGCACCGGACAACGTCGCGCCGAGCTCGCACGCAAGGCGGGTCACGAGCTCAGTGTCGTCGTCGGAGAGCGCGCGGCCCATGGAGGTTGCCCGCGAGTCAACCGTCAGCTGGGTGCCACAGGCGACGATGTTCGACCACGCGCGCATGAAGCGCACGATGTCGATCGACGGATCGACGGCGACGATCTCGTGGCCGAGCGACTCGCACAACCGGGCCGTGTGCCCCACCGCGGCGACGCAGTCCGGGTGGATCGGATCACCCGTGAACGAGCGCATGCTGACGGCGATGCGCAGCCGGCGCGGCGGCGTGGCGATCGCATCCACGAACGTGCCCTGCAGGGACGGCGCGTAGTAGGGCGCACCGAGGACGGGGCCTGCCGTCGCGTCCAGCAGCGCCGCAGTGTCGCGCACGGTGCGCGTGAAGAAACCGTCGATCGTCATGCCCGCCCAGCCCTCCCCGGCGGCCGGGCCATCGGGCAGCAAGGCACGGGTGGGCTTGAGACCGAACAGGCCGCACGAGGACGCGGGGATCCGCACCGAGCCGCCCCCGTCGCTGCCGTGCGCGATCGGCACGACTCCTGCTGCCACTGCGGCCGCCGAGCCACCACTGGAGCCGCCGGCCACGTGTGCGGTGTTCCACGGATTGCGCGTCGGGCGGCCGTAGACCTTCGCCTCGGTGGTGGGACCGATGCCGAACTCGGGGCTGGCCGTGCGCCCGAACGGCACCAGGCCCGCGTTCCGCAGCCGAAGGAAGAGTTCGCTGTCGTAGTCGTAGGTATGATCGCGGTAGAGGCCGGAGCCCATCGAGGTGGGGAAGTCGATCGCCTCGCAGCCGAGATCCTTCAACAGGAACGGCACCCCTGCGAACGGTCCGTCGGGCAGGCCGGCCGCTATCGATTCGCGGGCCGCACGTTCTTGGAAATCGACCACTGCCGCGATCATGTCGTCGGTGGCAGCCACCTGGGCGAGCGCGATGTCGAGCAACTCGCCCGCCGTGACGTCGCGCGCGCGAACCAGCGCCGCCAGCCCCAGTCCGTCGTACCCCACATACTCATCGATTC
>JANONE010000274.1:0-6200 GCA_031420675.1 Ilumatobacteraceae bacterium
CCGTGTGGTTCGCGGCCGACGGGCGCGGTGGCGCGGTCAAGAGTTGTTCTGCCGTGATCGGCTCCCACGAGCTCATCGAGTACCTCGGGCCTGGTGGTGACGGCGCCTTGATGGTGAGCACCGCAAACTCCTGAGCCGCAACATCCCTGGGCGACGACACTGTCGACGACGGTTCGTCGGGCGACAACGCTTCCGAAAGCTCCGCGACCAGTGGCTCCAAGACGACGGCAGGCAGGAAGATCTCCGGCTCCGGCTCCGGCTCCGCGGCGACCGGCGCTACCGGAGCGATTTCCGGCGGAGCAGGTTCGGGCACGATTGCTTTCGCGACGGCGACCGGTGCAGGCGCACCAACCGTGTGCACGTGAGGGCCGTCGCCGGGGGTGATGACGGCCTCGGGTTCCGCGAGATACGACGCGGCCACGATGTGGGTGATCACTTCCACCCGGTTCGGCAACCAACGATCGATGCCGTTCTGGTGACGCTTGTACATCGTCATCGTGTAGTGGTCGATCACGTCGTTGGCGACGGAGATGAGCACATCGTCGGTCATCAGTTCCACGCACAGCTCCACCGACTGTCGGTCGATGGAGGCATCACGCTGGAAAATACGCCCGAGGTGTTCCACGCCGCTCACCAGCAGCGCCCCCTTGCCCATCTGTTGGCGGGTGATCACCCCTTCAACCAGCAAGCGCACGCCGAGGCCACCGTCGGTGGTGCGTTCAGCGAAGTACACCTGGCCGTCGCGCAGGTACAGGCGGGTCGACGGAGTCGTGGCCAGCAAGAGCTCCCCAGTGAGCATTTGGCGCCGCGCGGCTTCGATCACCTGCCAGGAAGGCCGAGGGGTGAAGTCACCCTCGTTGGCGAACAGATCCGCATGCACGGAGACTTCTTCGGCAGGTTCATACGAGATCTTGAGGAATACGCCGTCCGTGAGCGGGAGGACCCCGTGGCGAGAACTCGGGTGCCGTGAGTGGCTGCGCCCGCTAACCTGCCGCCCCGGAAGGGTGCCCGAGCGGCCAAAGGGACACGCCTCGAAAGCGTGCGAGGTGAAAGCCTCCGTGGGTTCAAATCCCACCCCTTCCGCCAACGTCATGCACGTGAGCACACCGCTGTGGCCGCCGGGCTGCGGCGGTGTTCTCGTTGGGCGGGCCACTGTCCGGCTCGGGTTCACGACATTCGATGACAACGACATTCGATGCCCACGACACTCGAGGTTCACGACGGCGGCTGCGGGAACCGCCTCGTCAGCTGGGTACGCGAGTGCACGCCGAGTTTGCGATACACGTTGTGGAGGTGGAACTCGACGGTCTTCTCACTCACGAACAGGCTGGCAGCGACGTCACGGTTGCTCATGCCCGAGGTCACGGCCTTGGTAACGCGGACCTCGGCGGGTGAGAGCAACGTTTCGAGGTTGGCCTCTCCCCCGATCGTGGTGCTCTGGCGCAACGAGGCACAGCGGGCCGACCATGCCACGGCCCCGAGTGCGTCGAAGATCGCGCCGGCCTCCACGAGATCGGCGGTCGGGTCGAGAGGCGAGTCGGGCGCGAGGCGGTGCTCCGCGCGACAAAAGAGGGTGCGGGCGAGCTCGAACGGTGCCGTCAGTCGCTCGTGATGGGTCAGTGCTTCGGCGAACCAGCCTTCGGCGTCGTCGCTCGTGGTCGCCATCAGTGCCCGGCACCGCGCTGTGGTGGCCGACGCCCATGCGCGCCGAGAGAGGGCGGCGCCCATCTCGAATCGCGTGAGGGCGTGGGCTGCTTCGCGACGGCGGCCGGACCGCACCAGCGCCTCTACGTGGTCGGCCTGCCACCACAGCCCGCTCGGCTCGATCAGTTCATACGCAGTTGCCATCGCCTCGACCAGGTCGAGATGCGACGCGGCCTCCTCGGGGTGGCCAAGACCGAGCTCCAGCAGGCCGAGCGCGTGGTTGGCCCACATCGTCGCAGTCCCGAAACCCATCGGCTCGCATTCGGCGAGCGCGGCACGGGCACGGGCGCGGCAATCGTCGGCGCGACCGAAGCCGGCGTCGAGGCGTGCCGTGAAGGCGACGAGCCACAGGCGCGCACCCGTGAGCGTCACCTCCGAGACCACCTCACTGGTGGCGAGGGCCCACGCCTCGTCCCACCTGCCCGACCGCCAGCACAGCTCGGCCAGCGTCGCGCTGGCGAGCGCGGTTGTTGCGAATCGCGCTCGCCGCCCGGCTCGGTGGGCGACCGCGGTGAGGTAGACCCGACCGGTGTCCCATTGCTCGGTGTACACGTGCACCATGCCCACCAGTTGGAGGAAGAGGTCGGCCTCGGGAATGTCGGAATCCTTGAGCGCGTCGGCAACCTGCACGATCGCCTGAATACGCGCATCGAATTCGGCGACGTCACCGTGGTGCATGCTCAAGAAGGCCAGCATCAATGATGCAGGCAGGATGCTGCCGCCCCCACCCTGCTCGGCGAGAGCGCACGCTCGTCGGGCTGTCACGAGCGATTCGACGATGTCGGACGACAACAACGCCGTGCTCGCGGCGTGCACCAACAGCATCGCGGCGCGGTCGACGTCGTGCGGCTCCACCGCTTCCGACGCGGCCACGAAGAGGTCGCGGCCGTAGCGGGTCCCGCGCTGGTACATGTCGAGTTGGCCGAGCTGCAACGCGATGTCGGCGCGCAGCGTCGGCTCGGTCGATCCGATGTAGGCGGCATCGAACGCAGCACGCGCGGCGGTGTACTGGCCTGCGTTCCAGAATCCGTCGCCGGCGCGGTACAGATGCGCGGCCCTCTCCTCCGGCACCGGGGCGAAACTGCCGGCGCGCATGAAGAGCTCGCCGGCCAGCGCCGCCCCTCCGCGTTCGGTGGCTTCCCGCCCGAGCTCGGCGAACGCTGCCGCGACCTCCTGATCGGGCCCGACTGTCGACGATGCGAGGTGCTCGGCACGCAAGACCCTGTAGCGGGGCTCGATCAGCACGCCGGCGAACGTACGGTGCAGGGAGCGACGATCCGACGGCGTCATCGCTGCCAGGATCGCCGCCCGTTGCAGGCCGTCGGCGAACGTCACCCGATCGTCGAGGAGCCGCAGGGCGCCGCTTGCCTCGGCGGTGAAGAGGGCCGCGCTGTCGACGCCGTCGGCGAGCAGGACGGCCCGCACGACGCGGATCTCCTCCGTCGCATCCAGCGCCACCACCTCGAGGACGCGGCGGGTTCCGTCGGTGCCCCCCGCCTTCGGGAGTCGATCGAGGTCTGTCGCCGGGCGTTCGATCCAACCACCGTAGCGAGGCCGTGGCTACGTCTGGATCAACGCTGCCCGGTAGCGCCGGCGAGAGCCCACAGCGCGAGGCCATCGGAGTAGAGCAAGGTCCCCGAGGGGGAGATTGCCAAGCCGGAGGTCGGAGGAGCAGCGACCGGCCAGGTCGCAATCTCGCCATCGCTTGCGATGCGCACGATCACCTTTTCCGAACCGTCGGCGACGTAGATCCGCTCCTCCTTGTCGACGGCGACCCCACTGACGGAGGTGAAGGAGAGGTCGCGGGCTGTCGTGCCGGCAGCAACCTCGGCGCCGACGAAAGTGTCGAGGGCGATGGCCCCGCCCCCCGCCACGGTGGTGATGTTGCCGTCGGGGGCGACGGCCCTGATCCGGCGCAGGCTTGCGTCGGCGATGAGCAGGCTGCCGTCACGGGCGACGACCAAGCCGCTGACGAACCCGATCTCGGACGTGGCGGCGGCGGCACCCTCCACCGGCGTCGAGCCGGCGGCTGCCGGCGCGCCCGTGCCCGCGACGAGTGTCAGTGCGCCGTCGGGCGCGCGACGGATGATCCTGGAAGTGCCGTTGTCGGCGATGTAGAGGTTGCCACCACCGTCGAGCGCGAGTGGGCCGAGCGTGGGGCTCAACCCGGCCGACCGCCCGTCGAGGATCAGCTCGGGAATGCCGTCGATGATACGCACGACCCCTGCGGAGGTGGCCACGAACAGCGTTCCGTCTGATCCGATCGTGATCCCCGTAGCGGCTTCCGCCGCAACGGAGATGTCGGCGGCGACGGCCACCTGATCGCCGAAGATCCGCACGACAACGGGACTGGCGGACACGACGTAGGTATCGCCGTCGGGTGCGACGGCCAATCCGGTCAGCGTCGCGGGAGCGCCGGCCGCCAACGCAGGGCCGGGAATGCCGGCCCCGTCGTCGCGACCGTTGAAGGCCAATCGTTCCGCGACGCCCTCCACGATCGGATTCGTGGTCTGTGCGGCTGACGACCCGGTGGCAAGGGTGTCTGTCGTGTCGGTGTCGGTGTCGGTGTCGGTGCCTCCGGATGCAGTGATCGGCACGGTCGCGCCGGGTGTTGTGGTGGTGCTATCGGTGTCGCCCCGGCCGACGATGAAGTACACGGCAGCCGCCGAGACGGCCACGCCGGCGACCATCGCCATCGCGGCCGCGCGACCTCGAAGCGGACGTCGGCGTTGTGCGGGTAGTGCTCGGGGAACGACGCTCGGCGTGACGATCGTGTCGAGCGGTGCAGCGCCGGCCCCCACTCGCTCGGCTGCTGTCGGCGCCCCCGAGAACGCGGCGCCGATCGCGATCGCCAACTTCGGGTTCGCATCGACGCTCACCGGCCGCCCGATGGATTCGCGCAGGACCTGGGCCACGATGGGCATCCGCGATGACCCGCCGACGAGCAGCACCCTGTCGATGTCGTCTGCGCTCAGCCCGGCGGAGGCGATCGTTCGCTGCAACGCCTTGACGGTTTCGACGACGCGTGGCCGCACCATCTGCTCGAACTCCTCGCGGGTCAGCCGCACCTCCGTCTGCACACCCGGGATCGAGACCGAGATGGTCGCGTCGGTATCGGTGGACAACGCCTCCTTTGCCGTGCGGCACTCGTCGCGCAGGCGCGCCTGGCCGGCCCGGACGAGCGGATCGGAGCTGTCGGCCCCGGAGATCAAGCCGCCGAGAACGGCGTCGACGTGGGAGAGCACGGCCTGATCGAAGTCGATCCCGCCGAGCCGTTCCATGCCTTCTGGTGTGCCCAGCAGTTCGAATCCGTCCGCGGTGTCCCGAACGATCGCAGCGTCGAACGTGCCGCCACCGAAGTCGTAGACGGCGATGGTCTCGCCGGCGCGGATGTGCTGTTGCTCGGCGTAGGCGATTGCTGCCGCTTCCGGCTCGGTGATGAGCCGCACCTGGCCGAGATCGAGGCCCGCGAGGCGGGCCGCCTCCAGCAGCAGTCCACGCTTGTAGTCGGTGTAGTTGGCCGGATGGGTGAGCACGATCGTGCGAGGTCGTTGGCCCTCGCGCTGGGTGACCTGCTCGACGATGGCGGCGAGCACCTCGGCCATCAGCGCCTCTGCGCCGTACGGGGTACCGCCGACGATGATCGGCACGGGATCGCCGAGCCGCCGCTTGAACTCGCGCGCGGTGCGGGCCGGCTCGCTCGCCGACCGACGCTCGGCTGCTTCGCCGATGAGCACCTCCGAGTCCTCTCGGTGCAGCACGACTGTCGGGATCTGGGCGGCGATCGTGCCCAGGGCACAGATCTCGGACAGTCGGCTGGTCGAGGACGGGGTGCTGCGCACGATTGCCGCGGCCGAGTAGGTGGTTCCTATGTCGATGCCCAGGGAGAAGGTTCCCCGGGGACTCTCGTCGTCAGGCACTGCGGTGGAAGATTTCGACGAAGTCACCGAGTTCGCCAGGGATCGTCATGTCGAGTCGATCGCCTGCGCACGTGAAGGGGCCGGTTCCTGTGAACACAGCCTGCGAAGGGGGGCCGTTGATGTACACGACGCCGTCCAACGAGATCACCTGGGTGGAGTCGATCTGGCTCGACGTGACGGTGTACGACCCGTCGTCGGCAAAGACGATCACGCTCGTCTCCGTCCCTGCAGATGCCCCCTCCACCACCGACCCGATGTCTGCCAAAGTCACGACGACCAAGAAGTCGGTGAACGTGGTCACGACCGTTCCATCGCCGGCGATGTCCACACGAATCTCACCGGTCACGGAAACCTGTTCGCTGGCGATGCCGGCGGAGTCGAGAAAGCCAGAGCGGAAAGTCTCGTTGTCTGCCACCCACGAACCGACCGTGCAGGCCGCGCCGGCGACGCCGGTTGCGACGACGGTGTCGGTCGACGAGGTCGTCGACTCGACCGGCGTGGTGACCGGCGTGGTGACCGGCGTGGTGACGGAGAGGACATCGGGAAGTGAGGTGGCCCCGGCTGCGACGGTCACGT
>JANONE010000275.1:0-1874 GCA_031420675.1 Ilumatobacteraceae bacterium
TTGCGCACCGTGTGCGTGCTGCTCTCGCTGAACCTGTGGCGGCAGTGTTGAGCGTGGTCGCGTAGCCCGTCGACATCCGGCACAACACCAAGATCGATCGTGCCGCTGTCGCGGTGTGGGCGTCGGCGGTGCTGGCGGGCGAGAAGACGGCGCGGCCGTGGCGCTGATCGCGCGGCTGTCGTGAAGGTGCTCGTGACCGGTGGCACCAGCCTGCTCGCGCGTCGCTGTGCCAAGGCGTTGCTGGAACGCGGCGACGACGTGGTGGTGCTGCAGCGTCACCAGTCGCCGTTGGACACCAGCCAGGTGCTCGGCGACGTGCGCGATGCCGAGGTGGTCGCGCGAGCTGTCGACGGTTGCGACGCCATCGTCCACGCCGCGGCCAAGGTTGGCGTGGTCGGTGACTTCGAGGAGTACCGCAGCGTCAACGTCGACGGCACCGCGAACGTCATCGCCGCGGCGCGTCGGTTCGGGGTCGGACGGATCGTCCATGTCTCCACTCCATCGGTGGCACACGCCGGGCACTCCCTGGTCGGCGTCGGCGCCGAGCCGCCAGTGGTCGGTCGCACCAACGCGTGGTACGCGGAGTCGAAGGCGATGGCGGAGCGACTGGCGATCGGTGCGGCCAGTGATTCGCTTGCCGTCGTGGCGATCCGTCCGCATCTTGTGTGGGGACCGGGTGATGCCCAGCTGGTCGGCCGGATTGTCCAGCGTGCTCGCGCCGGTCGTCTGGCGCTGATCGGCAGCGGTGCCGCGCTGGTCGATACGACCTACATCGACAACGCTGCCTCGGCGTTGGTCGCCGCGCTCGATGCCGCCCAGCCTGGGGCCCGCTGCGTCGGTCGGGCCTATGTGGTGGCGAACGGCGAACCGCGACCGATCCGCGATCTCGTGCTGGGGATCTGCGCCGCTGCAGGCGTGGAGGTTTCGGTGCGCCGGGTGCCGCTAAGGGTCGCGCTCGTTGCCGGATCGATCGTCGAACGGGTGTGGCCGTTGCGGCAAGGCGCGGAGGAGCCGCCGCTCACCCGTTTCCTCGCGGAACAACTCGGTACCGCCCACTGGTTCGACCCGCGCCCCGCGCGCGACGACCTCGCGTGGACGGCGACCGTGTCGATCGACACCGGCCTCCAGCGGTTGGCCGACTGGTACTCGGCCGGCGCCCCGCCGATCTGAGGGTCGCGAGTTCCGGGAGATCAACATCTGGAAGGATCCGGGAAGCTGCAGCATTCGTGCGATCCTTACTCAGATCGGACAGACGACATGACCCTCGACATCGGCGGCCTGCTCCCCGACATCGAGCTTGTCGACCACCACGGTCGGCCGTGGCGCACGGCCGAGCTGCGAGGACGACCACTGGTGCTGGTCCTGCACCGGCACCTGGCTTGACTGCCCTGCCAGGAACACGTGATCGCCGTGCGCGATCGCCTCGACCAGTTCGGTGACGCCAGGATTGCCGTCGTCACCTTTGCCACTCCCGAACGCCTGGCCGCATACCGGCGCCACCTTCGAATCCCCTTCGACGTGGTCGCCGATGTCGACCGAGTCCTCTACCGCCTGCTCGGCGCCGAACGAGGCACCAACCGCCAGGTGTGGTCACCCGGCACCATCCGGATGTACGCACGATTGATCCGCGCCGGACGACGGCTCCGTCGGCCGACCGAGGACATCCACCAACTCGGCGCCGACGCAGTCATCGGCCGCGACGGCACCCTGCGCTACCTCTCGCTGCCGTCGACACCCGACGCACGACCACCCATCAGTGACCTGATTGCCGCGCTCGACTGACCCGTGTTCCAGCGGTCATGGTTGCCCGGTATCCAGAGCATATGATCTTGTTTCAGGGCATAGGCCGAAGTAGGATGGCGCCCATGGATCTG
>JANONE010000276.1:0-4586 GCA_031420675.1 Ilumatobacteraceae bacterium
CGGGTAGTGGGCACGCACGCGCTGCGCCACATCGTCGAGCGAGCCGTTGTCGACCAGAACGATCTGTAGTCGATCAGCGGGCCACTGGGTGGCGAGGAGTGAATCCAGACAGTCGATCGTCATCTGCCCACCATCGAAGGAGAGCACGACAACGCGCACCAGGGGAGTGTCGGCAGCGTTCATGGGGCGCCCAGATGCTAACGAGCCAAGGCGATCAATCGACGGCGCGCTCGCCGCGCTCGAGCCACTCGAGAAGGGCGGTCGCGTCGAGTTCGGCGTCGCCGGACGACAGGTCGAGCGCCGACAGCGTGATGATGTGGTCGAACAGCGAGGGATGCACGAAGCGACCGAGTGCGCGGATCGGGAAGCGCTGCGGCCCGGAATTCGTCGGGTTGTCGGTGCCTGCGTTGTCCACGAGGAGGTGCACTTCCGGAGCACCCGGCCGGCTGCCGATCGCGTCGGCGAGGGAGGTGTTGGCCACGCCGATCGGCGAATCGTCGAACCTGCCCGCCAACGCGAGGCGGTGAGCGACGGGGCGCAGCACCCGCGGTTGGCGCGGGCCCAGCGCCTCCAGCGCGGCGACCACTGCTCGCCCGGTGTTGGCCCATGTCCAACGCTGCACTGCGCGCCGAGCCGCAGCCAACAGGACGGTTCGATGTTCGGCATCGGTGAGCGCCCGCTCGATCGCCGCGGCCATCGAGGCGATGTCGAACGGATCGAACTCCGCCGCCGGTTCGGCCAGCACCTCGGGCAGCGACGACACGTTGGACGTGATCACCGCGCACCCGCAGGCAGCGGCCTCCAGCACCGGTAGGCCGAACCCTTCCTCCGTGGACGGCATCACCGCGAGAGCGGCAGCCTGGTGCAGGGCGACCATCTCGTCGTCGGTGACCCCACCCGTGAACGCGACGTCGTCGGTGACCCCCGCTTCGGCTGCCCACTGCTGCCACTGCCAACGCAGGGTGTCGTCGACCGCGCCCACCACCACGAGGCGCTGCGCGGCGCGCACCGCGGCAGGTACCAGTCCCCATGCCCTCAGCAGGCGCTCGGTGTTCTTGCGCGTGTCGGCGCCGGAGACCATCAGCACCACACCCCGACCGTCGGCCGCGAGCACACCCCGCAGCCGTGGCCATGGGTCGCTGGTGGCCGGCGCGAACTGTTGCTCGACACCGGCGCCGATGGTCACGATGCGATCCCGCGGAAAGCGCAGCTCGTGCGCGGCTGTGTCGGCGGCGAACTGGGAGATCGCGAGCAACGCATCGAGCGTGCGCGTGAGCATGCCGCGCAGTTGCACCTGTGCCCGCGCCGTCGGGCGCAGCTGATACTGCGCCGGGTGGCGCTCGGGGATCACGTCGTACATCACCGCCGCCACGGGCAGGCCGGCTTCGGTGATGATGCGCGGTACCGGGTCGAGCGGAATGGGGTGCAGCATCAGCTGGGTGGCGAGGAACCACGAGCCCGGCTCGGTGCACCGACGTACTGCTGCCGGGCTCCATCGTTGCAGCGCGAGGCCGGGCACTGCGTCAGCCAACAGCGTCGCCTCGGCGTCGGTCTCGTACAGCGCGACCACCGGCGCGCCGACCTGCTGCAGCCCGCCGAGCAGCCCGATGGTGTAACGACCGATGCCGCGATTGCGGGCGGTTGGATGGTTCACCGGTCGAGCATCGACCAGTAGATGAGGAAGGTCAGCCATCGCGGCGCAGCGTGGCGATCGTGTGTTCCAGCTCGCTGAGTTGCCGCTCGATCACCTGGGCCGCGCCGATCGCGGTGTCGGCATCCAGCCGCAGTCGCTCGGCGTAACCGACGAAGAGCGGCAACGCCTCCTCCGAGCCGGTATGCACGTCGTGGCTCAGCAATGCGACGGTGTGGTGGATGGCCGGTACGAGCGTGAGGATCACGTGGTTCATCGGGTCGACCGTCTCGCGCAATGCGGCCATTTCCTCGCGCAATGCGGCCACCTCGTTGGGCAGCGCGGCGAACCCGCGCAGTCGACGAGTCAGCCCTGAGATCGATGCCATGGCGACGACGATAGCCCCTGCCGGAAGGCCGGCCCGGGGCGCGACCGACGCTGGGGCTGCACGTCGGGGAGATCCGGGGTAGTCGTTCCCGACAAACGGTAACTACGGTTCCCGACCCGGTAACTGGCGTTACCGATGCAGCGAACGGAACCCCGCCCCCCGGCCGACCGCGTCGGCCGGCACTGCGGAACGGCATCCGTCACCGTCGACGAACTACGCTTCCCCGGTGCAGCACGGAGCAATCGCCACCTCATTGCGTCGGTTCGCCCGGATCGTCCCCGAGGGCTGCAAGCGGCCGTTGCGCCCGGTCGGGCGCAGGCTCGGGTTGGTGGCCCCGGCCGAGTGGTGGCAGTTGAACCATCGGCGAGACGTGGGCCGGCTGCGTGGGTCGGATGCGGCCGTGTGCAACATCTGCGGCTGGTCGGGTGCCGCCTTCGAGGGGATCTCCCACGTCGAGTCGGCCACCTGTCCGCAATGCGGTTCGGTGGCGCGCGATCGGTTCCTGCTCTGGAGCGCGGCCACCCGCGGCGCGCTGCGCAAGCGGCCCCGCGTGTTGGAGACCAGCCCGCGGTTGGGCGACGAGTACCGCGAGATGATGCGTCGGCATCTGCAGTACCAGGCAAGCGACTACGACCTGAGTGCGCACCGCGGCGACATCCAGATCGATCTGCAGGACATCGCGCTGCCCGATGGCGCGCTCGACGTGGTGCTGACCCCGCATGTGTTGGAGCACGTACCCGACACCGCGCGGGCGCTCACCGAACTTCACCGCGTGGTGTCGCCCGGTGGCCGCGTCTACCTGCAGGTGCCGCTGCTGCGTGGGCTCACCGCCGCGCCGCTGACCCCCGAGTTCCACGCCGACAACACGCCTGTCTTCTGGAACTTCGGGTGGGACCTCACCGACACGCTGCGCAGCGCCGGGTTCGCGGCCACTGCGTTGGTGACCGCCGAGTTCGAGCGGGTGCTGCGCGGCACGTCCCCGCTGCCCGCACCCGACGGCGACATCTTCGACGTTGCCGACATCGTGCGCCACGCCCGCCTCGGCGACCTCACGGTCGTCGCCGACGATCGACAGGCCGGCGCAATGGGCTGGCTGCCGGCTCACCAGTTCGTCACGTGGGAGTGCGTGCGCCGCTGACACGGAAGCGCTCGCGCAGGCACAGACCGATCATCGACACGCCCAGGCGGAACGTCTTCGCGCGGTCGCCGGTTACCGAGCTCTCGCCCACCCGCGGTAGGTACTTCACGGGTACCTGCACCAGCGGCACCCGCAGACGGGCAGCGTGCAACATCATCTCGAAACCGAACGACGAGCCATTGCCCTTGAACTCGGGGGTCATTCGTTCGAGGCCCTCGCGCGTGACCACGCGAAACGTGCAACCGACGTCGGAGAGGTAGACGGTGTTGAACAACGCCTCGGTGAGCTTCGCCACCGCCCAGTTGCCCCACCGCAGGAACAGGCCCATGTTGGCGCCGCTGAGGATGAACGTCTGCACAGTGCGCGAGCCGAGCACCAGATCCACGTCGGCGGTGAAGGGCAGCAGCTTCAAGATGTCCTGCGGGTGGAACGTGGCATCGGGCTCGCACACACACACCAGATCGGCACCGGCCGTCTCGAGCAACCCGCGGCGGATCGCCGCGCCATAGCCCTGCGTCGGCTCGAACACTTCGCGGGCAATGGTGGACGCCACCGCCGGCGAAGTATCGGGGTGGGCGTTGTTGTTGACGACGACGATGTCGTCGACGATGCCCAACTCGTGGAAGGCGTTGATGCAATCGGCGATGCTGTTCGCCTCGTTGTAGGTGGGCAGTACGACTGCCAGCGTTTTTCCTTGCCACATGGTGGGGCCTTCCTAGCGATTCAGATGTTGGCCGCGGGCGGCAGGTACAGGATCATGCCGCCGAGATCCTCTTGGCGGTATTCATCGACGGGCAAGTAGAACCAAACCGGTTCCTGCTCGCCGGGAGGGAACAGGAACGCCACTTCCTCGGCGGGCGTACGGCCCACGGCTCGTTGCGACTCGGGAAACCGGATCACGTACGGATTGCCGGCGATGGCCGTACGGATCCGTTGATCGCTGCGGTACTCGATCGGCAGCACCAGGTTGTAGTTGCCGGCGAGACGGTCGATGCCGACTTCCTCCAGCCTCGTGATCACACGATCCTGCCACGCGTTCGCATCCACCTCATCGAACCCGTGCTGACGATCCAGGAACGGCAACGTCGTGACGGCCACCCACACCACGGCTACGGCGGCAACGGCCGCCATGGCTCGCTGTGGCCGCCACGACGAGATCGCCCTTCCGACCGCGGCGCTGAGCGCGATGGCCATCAGTGGGAACGGGATGATCGCGTACCGGCCGTCGGCCACGTAGATGAGGTGCGGCAGCAACGCCATCAGCGGCAGGCAGCCCACCAGACCTGCAGCGACGATCCAACGACTCGGCCGGCGGTGCGCCCTGACCATCACGACGCAACCGGCCACCACCCCGGCCAGGATCGCGCCATAGAGCAACAGGCCGACCGGCTTGCCGAAGATCCACCGACCATCCAGCGCGCGCAGACCGA
>JANONE010000277.1:0-7309 GCA_031420675.1 Ilumatobacteraceae bacterium
GAGCGTCGGCGCAGAGGTGTACTTCACCGACCGACCGTGGCCCGACTTCGATGGCCACGAGCTCGACGCTGCCATCGCGCTCGTTGATTGAGCCGATGTTCGTCCACATCGGGCCGTCGGAGCGCGCCGCTCTGACCGCAGTGCGCGTAAAGCTGTGGCGGCGAGTACCGGCATGACCGACGTAGTTCGCGCGCTCGCCACCGTCACGTCCGCCTTGCCCGCGGCCGAGGACCGCCCCGGCCAACAAACGATGGCACAAGCGGTCGCGACAGCGATCGAATCCGGCCGGCACCTCGTGGTGCAGGCCGGTACCGGCACCGGCAAGACGCTCGGCTACCTCGTGCCGGCCATCGTCGCCGGCAAGCGTGTCGTTGTAGCTACTGCAACAAAGGCGCTACAGGACCAGCTCGCCGCCAAGGACCTACCGTTCCTCGCGGCACACCTTGGCGTGCCGTTCGAATGGGCAGTACTGAAGGGTCGCAGCAACTACGTCTGCATGCAGCGCGTGCGCGAGATCCAGGGTGCCGACAAGGGCCAGCTGGAGCTGGAGGAGTTCGCCGTCGCAACCAAAGTGGAGATCAACAAACTGGTCGCGTGGTCCGGCGAGACCGACACCGGCGACCAGGGCTCGCTCAGCTGGGCACCCAGCGATCGGGCGTGGCAGGCGGTCAGCGTGGGCAGCGACGAATGTCCGGGCGCGACTCGTTGCCCGATGGGTTCGGTGTGCTTCGCCGAGGCCGCGCGCCAGCGTGCGTCGGTGGCAGATGTGGTGGTGGTGAACATGCATCTCTACGGCTTGCACGTCGGCAGCGGCGGCATGATGCTGCCCGAGCACGACGTGGTGGTGATGGACGAAGCACACCAGCTGGAAGACATCATGAGCGACACTGTCGGCGTACAGGTCGTCGGTGGCCGCTTCACCACCCTCACGGCAGCACTGAAGCGCATCCTCGACGATCCACAGCTCGTCGGCTCCGTCGCCGAGGCATCGTTGGTGGTGCGCGACGCGCTGGTGCCGTTCCTCGGCCAGCGGCTGTCGAGCCCGTTCCCCGACGCGGTGCAGGACATGCTCGTCGATGTGCGCGGCCGCGTGGAGAAAGCATTGAACGCGCTGCGGGCCATCGAATCGGATGTGGAAGACGCGAAGGCACGCAAGATGCGTGGCCAGCAACTGGCGACGCGTCTGCAGGACAGCATCGATCTGGCCCTCGGCAACCGCGACGGCTTCGTCGCGTTCGTCAGTGGCGGGGTCGACTATCCGCGACTGGAGATCGCCCCGCTGGAAGTGGGCAACGTGCTCAACAACGGCATCTGGTCACAGCGCACGGCCGTGCTCACGAGCGCCACCATTCCTGCTTCGCTCGGCGCCCGTGTGGGCTTGCCCCCCAGCGGCTACGACGTGATCGACGTCGGCAGCCCCTTCGACTACGAACACCATGCGCTGCTCTACTGCGCGATTCACATGCCCGACCCGCGCTCCCCGGCGTATGCGTCGGCCGTCCACGACGAGCTGACGGCGCTGATCACCGCCGCCGGTGGCCGCACGCTTGCGCTGTTCACCAGCTGGAAGGCGATGGACGCGGCCGCCGAGGCCGTCAGGGCACGCGTGGATGTGCCGGTCCTCACCCAACGCGACCTCCCCAAAACAGCGCTGGTGAAGGCGTTCAGCGAAGACGAACACACCTGCCTGTTTGCCACCGCCGGCTTCTTCCAGGGTGTCGATATCCCGGGCCGAACGCTCAGTCTGGTGGTCATCGATCGCATCCCCTTCCCGCGGCCCGACGACCCGCTGTTGTCGGCGCGGCGCGAGGAGCTCGGCGCGTCGGCGTTCGGCCAGATCGATCTGCCACGCGCGGCGATGTTGCTCGCGCAGGCCACCGGCCGCCTGATCCGCAACGCCAACGACCGTGGCGTGGTGGCAGTCATGGACCCGAGATTGGGCAAGGCCAACTACCGCTGGGACATCGTGAAGGCGCTCCCGCCGATGAAGCGCACCCGCCACCGCGCCGACGCGGAAGCCTTCCTGCGCGACATCACTGGTGCAAGATGAACGGCCGAAGGATCTGGTGCCGGGCGTTGGGGGAGGGCTGGCGGCACCGAGGTGGCTACAGTCAGCCACGTGGGTGAGCTCGTGCACTGCAGCGTCGAGGGTGGGGTCGCCACGATCACGCTCGACTCCCCCGCCAACCGCAACGCGCTGTCGCGCCAACTCGTGAGCGAACTGCACAGCGCGCTCGACCGCGCCGAGCAGCCGGATGTACGAGCCATCGTGCTCACTCACACCGGGCCCACGTTCTGTGCCGGCGCCGATCTGAAGGAACGCTCGAGCACCCCGGCCGACAGCACCCCGATGGCCCGGGCGATCGAGCGATTGGGCACGAGCCCAGCACCCACGATCGCGGTGGTGAATGGTTCGGTGCGGGCCGGCGGCGTGGGCATCATGGCGGCTTGCGATCTGGTCGTGGTCGCCACGCCCGTCACGTTCGCGTTCACCGAAGCGCGCATCGGCGTTGCCCCGGCGATCATCAGTGTGCCCATCCTGGCTCGCTGCAGCTGGAGCAAGTTGGCCGCCCCGTTCCTCACGGGTGAGACGTTCGACGCAGCCACCGCGAAGGACATCGGTCTGGTGACGCACGTGACCGACGACGTGGTCGACACCGTCGACCGGCTCCTGGCCGGAGTGCTCGCCGGTGCACCCGGCGCGGTTGCGGCGACCAAGCGGGTGCTCCGTCAGCAGCAGCCCAGCATGGCCGACATGCAGGCGCTCAGCGAGGTGCTGTTCGGATCGGCGGAAGCCGCCGAGGGCATGCGTGCGTTCGTCGAGAAGCGACCGCCGTCGTGGGCCGCCCGCAAGGACGGGGCCTGACATGTCGGTGCTACCCGACCGTGTGGACCCTGCCGGCGATGCGTACCAGGCAAACCGCGCCGCTCTGCTGGCCCAACTCGCGGCCCACGACGAGCAACTCACGATCGTGAACCTCGGTGGCGGCGAGAAGTATGTGGAGCGCCACCGCATGCGCGGGAAGCTGTTGGCGCGCGAACGCATCGAGGCGCTGCTCGACCAAGACTCTCCGTTTCTGGAGTTCTCGCCCCTCGCCGCCTACGGCAGTCAGTTCCCCGTCGGCGCCGGCGCGGTCGGCGGTATCGGCCTGGTGGAGGGTGTCGAATGCCTAATCACCGCCAACGATCCGACGCAACGCGGCGGCGCCAGCAACCCGTACACGCTGCGGAAAGGATTGCGCGCCGCCGAAATCGCCCGTGAGAACCGGCTGCCGGTGATCAGCCTCACCGAGTCCGGCGGCGCCGATCTGCCGACTCAGAGCGAAATCTTCATCCCCGGCGGGCAGAGCTTCCGCAACATCACCAACGCCTCCGCCGCCGGCATCCCGCAGGTGTCGATCGTGTTCGGCAACTCCACGGCTGGCGGCGCCTACGTGCCCGGCATGAGCGACTATGTGGTGATGATCAAGGAACGCTCGAAGGTGTTCCTCGGTGGGCCGCCGCTGGTGAAGATGGCGACCGGGGAGGACAGCGATGACGAGAGCCTCGGCGGCGCGGAGATGCACGCTCGCATCAGCGGCCTGGCCGACTACTTCGCGGTCGACGAGCTGGACGCGATCCGCCTCGGGCGACAAGTCATCAAGCGCATCAACCACCGCAAGCGCGGCCCCGGCCCGCGGGGTTCTGGACGGGCGCCGAAGTACGACCAGGAGCACTTGTTGGGCATCCCCAGCGCCGACCCGAAAACGCCGTTCGACCCACGCGACGTCATCGCCCGCGTGGTCGACGACAGCGACTTCGACGAGTTCAAGCCGCTCTACGGCGCATCGCTGGTCACCGGCTTCGCCGAGCTGCACGGTTATCCGGTCGGCATCCTCGCCAACCACCACGGCGTGCTGTTCAGCGAGGAGAGCGAGAAGGCGGCGCAGTTCATCCAGCTCGCCAACCAGATCGACACGCCGCTCGTGTTCCTCCAGAACACCACCGGCTACATGGTGGGCAAGGAGTTCGAACAGCGCGGCATCATCAAGGACGGCTCGAAGATGATCAACGCCGTCAGCAACAGCAAGGTGCCGCATCTCACGATCAACATGGCCGCCTCTTACGGGGCCGGCAACTACGGGATGTGCGGGAGGGCCTTCGGGCCGCGGTTCTTGTTCGCCTGGCCGAACGCCAAGTCGGCGGTGATGGGACCCGCACAGCTGGCGGGCGTGATGAGCATCGTCAGCCGTCAGTCGGCGGAGAGCATGGGCAGGCCGTTCGACGAGGAGGCCGACGCTGCCATGCGGACGATGATCGAAGACCAGATCGAGCGTGAGTCGCTCGCAATGTTCATGAGCGGCAAGGTGTACGACGACGGCATCATCGACCCGCGCGACACCCGGACCGTGCTGGGCATCTGCCTCAGCGTGCTGGACAACCAACCGATCGAGGGCACGCGCGGCTACGGCGTGTTCAGAATGTGAGCGCAGGATGACCGAGATCCGTTCCGTGCTCGTGGCCAACCGTGGCGAGATCGCCCGACGGATCATGCGCACCTGCCGCGAGCACGCAATCGCAACGGTGGCGGTGTTCAGCGACGCCGACGCCGACGCGCCGTTCGTTCGCGAGGCCGACCGTGCGGTTCGGTTGCCCGGCAACGCGTCGGCCGACACGTACCTGCGCGGCGACCTGATCATCGCTGCTGCGTTGCGCTCCGGAGCGCAGGCCATTCACCCGGGCTACGGCT
The DNA here is from genome assembly GCA_031420675.1 of Ilumatobacteraceae bacterium. Classification (GTDB taxonomy): domain Bacteria; phylum Actinomycetota; class Acidimicrobiia; order Acidimicrobiales; family Ilumatobacteraceae; genus UBA668. Next base: position 4,730 of record JANONE010000277.1, read on the forward strand.
TCCTGTCGGAGAACGCCGCGTTCGCCCAGCAGGTGGTGAACGCCGGTCTCGTATGGATCGGGCCGCCTGCGTCAGCCATCGCCGCGATGGGTTCGAAGATCCACGCCAAGCAGCTGATGCGTTCGCACGGCGTGCCGGTGGCGCCGGACAACACGGTCGAGTCGCTGGCCGACATCGGCCTGCCATCGTTGGTGAAGGCGTCAGCGGGTGGCGGGGGGCGCGGGATGCGCATCGTGCGCAGCGCCGATGAACTGGCCGACGCCATCGCGAGTGCCGAGCGTGAAGCGCTGTCCGCCTTCGGCGACGCCACGGTGTTCGTCGAGCGCTACCTCGAGGGTGCTCGCCACGTGGAGATCCAGGTACTGGCCGACAGCCACGGCAACGTGATCGCACTCCACGAGCGCGACTGCACCCTGCAACGTCGCCACCAGAAGGTGCTCGAGGAAGCGCCGTCCCCCGCTGTCGATGGCGACCTGCGAGTGCGCATGGAAGCCGCAGCCGTGGCTGCAGCTTGCGCTGTCGGATACGAAGGTGCAGGCACGGTGGAGTTCCTGTTGGATTGCGATGGCGGCTTCTGGTTCCTGGAGATGAACACCCGACTGCAGGTGGAGCACCCCGTCACCGAGGCCGTCACCGGTGTCGACCTGGTCGCCCTGCAACTCTCCATCGCGCAAGGCCATGCCATTCCGGGGCCCCTGCTGGTGGAGGTGCCGCTGCGCGGCCATGCGATCGAGGTGCGGCTGTGCGCGGAAGACCCGTTCCGCGGCTATCTGCCCAGCTCTGGCATTTTCCACAAATTTGAGTTTCCGGAAGTGCCCGGCGTGCGGGTGGACAGCGCGATCGAGTCGGGGGATGTCGTGCCGCAATACTACGACTCGATGATCGCCAAGGTGATTGCACACGGCGCCACCCGCAGCGAGGCCGTGCGCCGCTTGGTCGCCGCTCTGGACGGCGCCACGCTGCACGGGCCGACCACGAACCGCTCGCTGCTGCTGCAACTGCTGTGCGAACTCGGCGAGGTCGATGGCCCTGCCGGGCCGGGCGTCGACACCGGCTGGCTCGATCGTCAGCAGCTCGGCGACGGCCCCTCCCCCGGTTCGACCATCGTCGCTGCCGCAGCGCTCGCGTTGGTTCGGGCGCGGGCTGTGGAGGGCGGCTTCCCGATCGGCTGGCGCAACAACCCGTCCCAGCCGCACTCTCAGGCACTGTCACTGCATGGCGCTGTGCACACCGTGCACTACCGCTTCGACCGACGGGGCGAGCTGGATGTGTTGGTGGTCGATGGCGAGTCGATCGAGCTCGACGTGTTCACCCGCGATGCGATCGACCGCGTCGCCATCGCAATCATCGATGACACCGTTTATGCGGCCGGCGGTCGCTTCGCCTTCGATGTGCCAGCTCGCTTCCTGTCGCCCGATGATGCGGGGCGCGCCGGCAGCACGGTAGCTCCGATGCCTGGCCGGGTGGTGCAGTTGCTCGTCGCTGTCGGCGACACGGTGGTTGCGGGCCAGGGGCTGTTGACCATCGAGGCGATGAAGATGGAACATCTGGTGGTCTCGCCGCACGCCGGCTCCGTGACCGAGATCTTCGTGCAAACCGGCCAACAACTCGATGGCGGCCAACCCCTCCTGAGGGTCGACCCGTCGTGAACCGGGCCCTGTCCGAGGGTGCACGGGCGGTGCGGATCGCCAACTGCAGTGGGTTCTTCGGCGATCGCCTCAGCGCGGCCAGGGAGATGGTGGAGGCCGGCGAGATCGACGTGCTCACCGGCGATTGGCTGGCCGAATTGACGATGTTGATCCTGCACAAGCAGCGCGCCCGTCACGCCGAGCTGGGGTACGCGAGCACGTTCCTGATCCAGATGGAACAGGTGCTCACCGCCTGCATCGAGCGTGGCATCAAGGTGGTCACCAACGCCGGTGGCCTGAACCCCGCCGGCTGCGCCGAGAAGGTGCGGCAGATCGCCGACAGGCTGGGCCTCGACGTGAAGGTCGCGCACATCGAGGGTGACGACCTGCTGGATCGAATCGACGGACTGCGCTCACAGCTGAACCACCTCGACACGGGCGCGCCGCTCACGGGCGAGCCGGTGACCGCCAACGCCTACCTCGGCGGCTGGGGCATCGCCGCAGCATTGAACGCAGGCGCCGACGTGGTCGTGTGCCCCCGGGTCACCGACGCCGCGCTCGTCGTCGGGCCCGCCGCGTGGTGGCACGGCTGGGAGCTGGACGACTGGGATGCCCTCGCTGGAGCGGTAGTGGCCGGGCACGTCATCGAGTGCGGCACACAGGCCACCGGGGGTAACTACTCGTGGTTCGAGGAGATCCCCGACCCGACGCTGCCGCTGGGCTTCCCGATCGCCGAAGTGGAAGCCGATGGCTCGTCGACCATCACCAAGCACCCGGGCACCGGCGGCGTCGTCAACGTCGGGACGGTCACCGCGCAGTTGCTCTATGAGATCGCATCGCCGGTGTATGCCAACCCCGATGTGCTCACCCGCTTCGACACGATCCAGCTCGCGCAGGTGGGCGCCGACCGCGTGCGCATCAGCGGCGTCGTCGGCATGCCGGCGCCGCCGAC
>JANONE010000278.1:0-2618 GCA_031420675.1 Ilumatobacteraceae bacterium
GACGAGGCCGCCGCGGGCGGTGAGGATGCCCTGGCTGACCATCATGCCGTGCACGTCCTCGGGGCTGGTCTCGTTGCGAACCAGGATGACCTTCTCGCCACGCTCGTCGGCATCGACGGCATCGTCGGCGGTGAAGTACACGCTGCCGACGGCGGCACCGGGTGAGGCGGCGAGACCCTTGGCCAGCACCTTGCCCTTGTTCGCGAACTGCGGGTGCAGCACCTGCTCGAGGTGGTCGGCGCCGACCCGCATGATGGCTTCCTTCCTGGTGATGCTCCACCGCTCGGCGCCCTTGCCCTGTACCTTCGTCATGTCGACGGCCATCTTCAGCGCGGCGGCGCCGGTGCGCTTGCCGACGCGGGTCTGCAGCATCCAGAGCTTGCCTTGCTCGATGGTGAACTCGGTGTCGCACATGTCGGTGTAGTGCCGTTCGAGGCGAGCGAAGATACCCAGCAGTTCCTTGTGGATCACAGGGAAGTGCAGCTTCATGTGGTCGAGGTCTTCGGTGTTGCGGATGCCTGCGACCACGTCCTCGCCCTGCGCGTTGATGAGGAAGTCGCCGTACGGCTTGTTCTCTCCGGTGGCAGCGTTGCGGGTGAAGCCGACGCCGGTGCCGCTGTTCTGGTCGCGGTTGCCGAACACCATCGTCTGCACGTTCACGGCCGTACCGAGGTCGTGACCGATGCGCTCGCGCACGCGATAGGCGATGGCGCGAGCCCCGTTCCAGCTGGCGAACACGGCCTCGACAGCGCCGCGCAACTGCTCGCGCGGCTTTTGCGGGAACGGCTTCTTGGTGGCCTTCTTGATGACAGCCTGGTACTGCTTGCACAAAGCCTTCAGCGCCTTGGCCGACAGCTCGGCATCGGTCTTGACGTGCGCGGCATGCTTGGCAGTCTCCAGCGGGTGATCGAACAGCTCGCCATCGACGCCCAACACGATGCGGCCGTACATGGCGATGAAACGGCGGTAGCTGTCGTACGCGAAACGCTCGTCGTTGGTGACGTTGGCCAGGCCCTTCACGCTCTCGTCGTTGAGGCCCAGGTTGAGGACGGTGTCCATCATGCCCGGCATCGAGAACTTGGCGCCGGAACGCACCGACACCAGCAGCGGATCGAACGGGTCGCCCAGCTTGCGGCCCATCGTCTTCTCCAGCTTGAAGACGTGAGTGGCGATCTCCTCGTCGAGACCAGCCGGCCAGCCGCCCTTCATGTAGGCGCGGCACGCATCGGTGGAGATGGTGAAACCGGGCGGCACGGGCAGCTTCAGCACGCTCGTCATCTCTGCGAGGTTGGCGCCCTTTCCGCCAAGGAGATCTTTGTACTCCATAGGGGAACGACGGTGCTTGTGGTCGAAGGCAAAGACGTATGACACGAGGGGCGAGTCTACGCCCTACGCCCCCAACCGCCGCTGCCTATGCGCACCCGGTTCAAGCCCGTAGGCTCGGCACGTGCCGACATCCCCAACCGCCTTTCGCCTGTTCGGCTTTCCCGTGCGCGTCGGCGCCGGGTTCTGGATGTTCATGGTGCTCATCGCCGTCACCAACTCGTCCGCCGACGGCCTGGGCGCCCAAGGCGCGATCATCCTCGCCGCGCTCATTGCCGTGTTCACTCTGATCCACGAGTTGGGCCACGCCTTCGCCGCCCGTGCGACGGGCGCCAAAGCGGAGATCACCCTGGCTTTCATGGCCGGCTACGCATCGTTCGTACCCACCCGGATGCTGACGCGCTGGGAACGCGTCGGCATCTCCTTCGCCGGCCCCGGCGTGCAGATCGCCACCGGCACAGCCTTGTACGTGCTGCTCGGTGGCCCGTTGCAGTGGCCGATCCACGGCCTCACACCGGCGCAGTTCAGCGCCTTGTGGGCAGGACCCGTGATCGGGCTGTTCAACCTGATCCCGATCCTTCCCTTCGACGGGGGAAACATCCTCGAACAGGCCATCGATGTGATCGCCCCGAAGCACTCGCGTCGAATCATGATCGTCTTCACCGTCGCGATCAGTGTCGGCGCCATGATCTACATGGCCACGCAACCGAACCTGCGCGGTCTCATCATCTTCATGGCGATCCCACTGTTGTCCGTCGGCCAGATGCTGTCGGCCGGTAAGGCCCGCGAGAACCACGCCCAGGGCCAAGAGGAGCTGGCACGGGCGGAGGCCCTGGCCTGGGCGAGCGGCGACGTGTCGCGCTTCCCCGACGGGCACGTGCCGTCGCCTTGGTTCCGCGCTCATCAACAGGCGTCGCACGGTCACCTCGAGGTCGCGCGCCAACTGCTACTGGCCGACCTGAGCGACCCGGCGGCCGTCAACTGGTGGCCACCCGACGCAGCGCCGTTGCGGGCGCTGGAAGAACTGGTCGGGCTACTGCCGCGCCCCCTCCCCCACGGGCGGTCGTTCAGCGACTACGTACTGTCGGGGATCCTGTTGCGCCTCGGCGAGTACACAGAAGCTGCCACCTACGCGGCACACAGCTACGACAACGGTCGTCCGGCGATGCTGGCTATCCACGTCGCTCGCGCCGCAGCGGCGTTGGGCGATCGCAGCACGGCCATTGCCTGGCTGCGCACGGCGGCCACCACGGCACCCGCAGGCGCGTTGCAGTCGGCCATCGAGGCGACGCCGG
>JANONE010000279.1:0-1868 GCA_031420675.1 Ilumatobacteraceae bacterium
AACGACCATCTCGAGTTCATGATCCCCTACGTGTACGAAGGCGCGGCCGCTGGGGCTTCGCGGAGGTCAACGACATGACCACCTTCCAGAAGGTGATGGACCGCGCGATCGACGACCTCTACGCCGACGGCTTCACCACCGGCGGGGTGGACCTGTGAGCATGGTTCATCAGTGGAACGCGATCGAGATGTCGAACACCTCGACGTCGTGTTCATCGACGGCCACGTACACGAGAATTGCCGGCACCAGGATTCCGACGCCCACATATGCCCGAATCCCTTTGACTGCGGTCGAAGTCGTTGAACGGATGGCGTCAGCTACTAGCCCGTCACGCAGGCCGGGAATCTCAAAGACCAGGAAGTCGGTGATCGAGGGGGTGCCGTCCGCGCCGCGCTCGGTGGGCAGCAGCTCCTCCAGCCGGTCGAAGAAGCTCTCGGTGAAACGAACGCTACGTTCAGTCACGCCGCTCGAACCGCTTCGCCATCTCGTCGATCTCAGCCAAGAACTTCGAGCGGTACGGTTCGGGGACTTCGTCCCAACTGTGGCAGACGGACGCATTCACGGCGTCGGCGCGCTCGTTCGGCGTCATGCGGTCCATGTCCGCTGCGCTGATGAACTTGCGCTCTTCCACGAGCCGCAACATACCGCACGCGGCAACCGATGCAACCGCAAGTTCCAGACCGATTCGGTGTTGACCCTTCAAGGCGGTGGTCAGCTCACGGCAACGCGATCAGAGGCGCTGGCCTACTTCCTCGAGCACGATGCACGGGTGGTGTCGTTCGTCAAGAACGACCACCTCGACTTCGCCATCCCCTACGTGTACGAAGGTGTGGCCCACGAGTTCTGGCCCGACTTCCTTGTGCGCCTGCACCCGCTGGCCCTCGACGACCTCTACGCCGACGGCGTCACCACCGGTGGGAGCGACCTGTGAGCGCTTACCCCAGGTCGATGTCGAGGTCGAACACCTCGACTTCGTCGGCGGCGACGTGTGCATACACGGCGATCCGACTGACGAGCACCCCCGACGCCACTCCCACACGTACAGACGGGTTTCCGGTAGGCAGAGTTGTACCCAGCACATCCGAAGCCAGCCGGTCACGGATGGGGGGCACCTCGAACACGATGAAGTCTGTAGCCGATGGAGTTCCGTCGGCGCTGCGCTCTTCCGGCAGCAGTGCGTCAAGCCTCTCGAAGAAGCCCTCGGTGAAGCGAACCCGACGCTCAGTCACCAGGGTCGAACCGTCGAGCCAGCTCCTCGGCCCTGGCAAGGACCTTGAAGCGGAACGGTTCGGGGACTTCGTCCCAACTGTGGCAGAAGGACGCGTTGACCGCGTCGGCTCGCTCGTTCGGCGTCATGCGGTCCATGTCCGCTGCGCTGATGAACTTGCGGTCTTCCACAAGCCGCAACATATCGCACGGCGATACCGATGCAACCTGCATCACGCACGGAAGGGGCAACACTGATGGCTGCTGCGAAGAAGCCGACCGGGCCCGCCACGGTGGAGGCGATCGTGCATGGCGAGAAGCGCTCGAACATTCCCACGGCCGATGCGCAGGACTTCGTCGGCGACGACGTGCAGGCCGTGCAGCAACTGCGTTGGCCGCGCGACCCCAGCCTGGACCCACAATTGGTGTGGAAGGGCAAGGACGCCGACGCCGACGAACTGGTGGCCGACGCGCCGCCGATCTACATCCAGGAGAAGATCGACCCGCGGGTGCTGATCGAGAACCTGCGCGACACCGCCCACCGTGGCGACGCTGAGCTCTGCACCACCAGCACACGCGCCGCCGGCTGGATGATCGCGTGCACCGCCTCCACCTGATCGGCGCGCGGCACGGCATCGGTGCCGGCCAGCCGCTCGAGGACC
>JANONE010000280.1:0-2141 GCA_031420675.1 Ilumatobacteraceae bacterium
TTGCCCACGCACATCGTCAGCTTGGAGGCCGACGAGAGGTCCTGCACCGGCCACGACCGAAGGCCGAACGTACCCGGCGAGGTCCGCACGAAGCGCGACTTCGGACCCTTCTTCTTCACGTCCGTCGCCAGCTGGGCATGGACGGTTGCCGCCGGGGTCCTGCCCGCGGAGGACCAGACACCCTGGGACAGCATGCGTTCGGTCAGCTCCTCGACCCGCAACGGCCTCCCTTCTGAGCCGAGGACGTTTGCCACGGCGTCGAGCGCGGACATCACCCCCATTCGAGCTCCTCCTGATGGTCCTCGGCCGCCGCACCGATCGCGTCGCGGCCGCCCGCCGAACTCAGGTCCGCTGCGATCGCGGCGAACTGGTCCAGCGCCGCCTGAAGATCCTCGACGATCTCCGCAGCGATCACCTCCGGCGGGGGCAGGTTGTCGGAGTCCTCGAGGCTCTCGTCGCGCAGCCAGAAAATGTCGAGGCTCGCTTTGTCGCGCTTCATCAGCTCGTCGTAGCTGAACGCCCGGAACCGCTCGCTCTCGACCCGCTCGTGCCGGTTGACGGCGTTGTAGCAGGCCACGAAATCGTCGAGGTGCTCGCGGCCCAGCGGGTTGGTCTTCAGCGTGAAGTGCTGGTTCGTGCGGAAGTCATAGATCCATAGCTTCTCGGTCGCTGCCCGCTCGCCGCCGGCACGCCGGTCGAAGAAAACGACATTGGCCTTGACACCCTGGGCGTAGAAGACGCCGGTCGGCAGGCGCAGCAGGGTGTGGACGTCGCACTCGTCGAGTAGCTTGCGGCGCACGGTCTCGCCGGCGCCGCCCTCGAACAGCACGTTGTCCGGCACGACGACCGCGGCACGTCCGTTGATCTTCAGCAGCGTCTTGATGTGCTGCACGAAGTTCAGCTGCTTGTTCGAGGTCGAGGCCCAGAAGTCGTCACGGACCACGACCAGGTTCTCGCGCTCGGTCCCGCCCTCGGCGTTGACGACCATGAAGCTCGACTTCTTGCCGAACGGCGGATTGGTGAGGACCATGTCGAACCGATCGCCCGGATCGGCCGCCAGGCTGTCGGCGACGCGGATCGGTGACTCGTCGCCACCGATCCCGTGCAGGAGCATGTTCATGACGCACAGCCGCGCGGTGCCGTCCACAATCTCCCAGCCGCGGAGCGCCTCGTACCGAAGGTGTCGCTGCTGGTCCCGATCTAGGTGGTGATGGTCCGCGATGTAGTCGTGCGCCGCGAGCAGGAAGCCGCCAGTCCCACAGGCCGGATCGCAGATCGTCTTCTGCGGCTCTGGCCGCATGACGTCCACGATCGCGCGGATCAGAGCTCGCGGCGTGAAGTACTGGCCGGCCCCAGTCTTGACGTCCTCGGCGTTCTTGGCGAGCAGGCCCTCGTAAGCGTCGCCTTTGACGTCTGTGTCAAGGCTTGTCCACTGCTCTCGATCGATCAAGTCGGCGATCAAACGGCGGAGTTTGGCAGGATCCTGGATCTTGTTCTGCGCCTTGCGGAAGATGACACCCAGCATCCCCTTCTCCCGACCGAGGGCCTCGAGGGTGTGGCGGTACTGGACTTCCAGCTCGTCGCCGTCGCGCATGAGCAGCCCCGGCCAGCCGTAGCCATCCGGAATGACCGGCGGCCGATTCAGCGGCGGTAGTGTCTGCTCGTGGGCCATCTTGAGGAAGAGCAGGTAGGTCAGCTGCTCCACGTAATCGCCGTACGACAGCCCATCGTCGCGAAGGACGTTGCAGTAGTTCCAAAGCTTATTGACGATGGCTGCGGTGCTCGTGGTCACGACAGGCGACCGTTGAGCGCCGATTGCAAGATTGCACCCCTGAGGGAACTCGCTCGCGCCAAACTGGATGAGACCTCGGTTTCCAAGGCATCCAGCATGCTGAGTTGTCTCTCCAAGGATTCGACGAGCACCGGCAAATCCGCTGTGTCCGGCATGGGAATAGGAAGGGCTGCCAGCGCCGGAAGGCTCACGTTGTACTGACCGGCTGACGTCGCGGCAATGGTTTCGATTCGGCGGCGCATCACGGGTGCGGTCCAGATCAGCGAGATCCAGCGCCGCAGCAGAACTTCTCCCGCAAGACGGAAGCGGATCAGGTAAGAGGCGTGGAAGTGAGGAACACCGAGCTCTA
>JANONE010000281.1:0-2967 GCA_031420675.1 Ilumatobacteraceae bacterium
GATGCCGATCCACTGCACGCCTTCGCCGCCCATCTGAGTGTTCCCCATCACGGTGCCCACCCGCTCGGGAGCCATCAGCCCGACCAGGCCGTGGCACCCGATACCGGCGCCGACGAGTGCATCGGCGGGGGCCCTGGTGCCTGTGGAGTGAGGGCAACCCGAGCAGTAGTACGGCGTGCGCAGGGGGAGGGTGCCGATCTTGCGCGTGATCTGAAGCGATGCTGCGGCCTTTGCAGGGACGAGGCGTGCCGGATCGATGCGAGTGCTCAGGCGTCGCCGAACCGGCTCCACCAGCGCTTCGGCGTCGAGCGCCCCGGTGCCGGGTACCAGCAGTGCTCCTTGGGGATCGCGCTTGCCGACGATCCGTGGTGCGTTGGTGGTGCCGTACAGCGCGTCGCGCAGGTAGGTCTCGATGAACGGGCGCTTCTCTTCGACGACCAGGATCTCCTCCAGGCCGATTGCGAAGTGACGTGCCGCCTCCGTCTCGAACGGGTGCAACATCGTGAGCTGGAGGATGCGGATGCCCAGGTCGCGCAGCGCGCGCTCGTCGAGACCGAGCAGGTTCAGGGCTTCGAGCAGCTCGTGGTAGCAACGACCGGAAGCGATGATGCCGAGCCACGCGTTGGGCGCATCGTGGGTGATCTTGTTCAGCTTGTTGGCCGTTGCGTACATCTGCGCCAGCACCAGCCGGGCCTCGAAGATCTCCTTCTCCACCGGCCCCGACACGAACGCGCCCACCTCGCCGGACACCTTGCACCGGTACGGCTTGCCGTTCCAGTCGAGCTCGGGCAGGACGGGGGCGAAGCGGTCGGGGCCGACGTCGATGTTGCCCGTGCCGTCGGCGACCGCCGTGACGATCTTGATCCCCGTCCACAGGCCGACGAGGCGCGAGATGGCGATGCCGTGCAGGGACAGGTCGAGCACCTCCTGCACGTTGCCCGGGTGGAGTGTGGGCAGGTGCAGGTCGGCCAGTGCCCACTCTGACGAGGAGGGAAGGGTCGACGACTTGCATGCCGGGTCGTCGCCGGTGAGCGCGAGCACGCCGCCCCACGGGGAGGTGCCCGCATACTGCGCGTGGCGGATCGCATCGCCGGCGCGGTCGAGGCCCGGCGACTTGCCGTACCAGATGCCCAGGACGCCGTCGTAGTTCTGCTTCGGGAACGTGCTGGCGAGCTGGCTACCCATTACTGCCGTCGCGCCCAGCTCCTCGTTCAGGCCCGGCTGGTGCACGACGTTCCACGCGTCGAGGACCTGCTTGTGGGAGATGATCTCCCGGTCGTACCCGCCGAGGGGCGAGCCCTGGTAGCCGGAGATGAACGTCGCGGTCTTCTTGCCGGCCCTGCGGTCGCTGCGCATCTGGTCGACCGGAACGCGCACCAGCGCCTGGACGCCCGTGAAGTAGAAGCTGCCGGACTCCTCCCGGTACTTCGCCTCCAGATCGGCGCTCGATGTCCCTGGCCGTACCGGCATCACGTCAGTCATGCTTCCCCCTCGTCACGGCTCGGCGCTCAGCGGCCGCGTACTCGGCCCGAGTACTGAGCAGATGTTCGAAGTCGGCGACCGAGATGCGGGCGAGTGAGGTGTCGCGAAGCGCGGTGACGGTCCCGGTGCGGGGTGAACGCTCGATGATCGCCACTTCACCGACGACCTCGTTGCGGCCCACCACCCCGACCACGTCGGCGGCACCGCCGGGGCTACGACGGGTGACCTGCAACCGCCCGGACAACACGAAGTAGGCCGCATCGGGTTCGTCGCCTTCCTCGAACAGCGTCTCACCCGCGGCAACGTCGACCCACTCGGCCACCTCGAGCAGCCTCGGCACGAGATCCGCCGCTGCTGCCCCGAGCACCTCGAGCACCATTGTGGCCACGTTGACGCTGTTCAGCCGCCGCCGCGCCGATTCGGTGATCCGAGCCGCGTGTTCCGGATGATCGTCCAGCCAATCGGCGAGGTCGGCCGGTTCTATCTCCACCACCTCGACCGCAGTACTTCCCGCGGCCGCACGCAAGGTGGCCGAGCGCGTGAGGCCGGCGAGCGCAGCGACCTCGCCGATCAACCCCCCGGCAACCGAATGGCCGACGAGCGCCTCACCTCCGTCGACGGTCACGGTTGCCTCCAGGGCGCCGGACACGACCAGGTACACGAGCTCGGACGTGTCACCCTGACGGACGAGCACCTCACCAGCCGAGAGCATTCGCCGACTACCGAGCCGTTCAAGATCGCGCAACATCACCGCTTCCGGCACGGGCGCTTCGCTGCCGGCGTCGTTGGTGTCGTTCATTTCCCGTGCCCAGCTCTCCGAGTAGGTCGCCATGACTCTGCCAGACCGTTGACGACCAACCATAGACGTGCCCTTCAGTGGGTCGGGCCAGCAAGCCGCTGGTCGACTGGTAGAACACGCCTGCGTCGCGGCCAAGCGTCTCCCAGTGGACACTTGGTATGGAGTTGGCGAGCACGTCGGTGTTGAAGAACCGCACCTCCTCGACCGTTCCGACGCCGGCCTCCGACATTGCGGGTGGAAGGAGTGTGGCGTCGATGACGGCGCCGTAGCCGTCGGGGGCGCTGGGCCGTGGCGGCCAATGCGACACTCCGTCCGCGATAACGCGGCGAGGTCAGTGCCGAGGACGACATCAAGGTGATGACTTGATGACGGCTATGAGAACGAACGGGTGCGAGCGCGGATCCGTTCCACGATCGCATCAGGGACGTCGTCGGCGAGCGACGCGCGTGTCGAATCGATCTCGGCGCCCACTGCAGCCGCGAGGTCGGCTATCACACTGGCAGCGGTAGCGGTCCGCACCCCCCAGCTCTTTGCCTCGGCGATCAAATCGTCGGCGGCGACCTGCAGGATGTCGGTCTGGGCTCCGATGAACAAGCCGAGTTCGGTGTCGATGTAGCGGCCGCCGTCGTAATGCGTGGTGCACATCACGTCGTACATCGGGGCGAGCGCGATAGTCCCGTCGTCCT
>JANONE010000282.1:0-2060 GCA_031420675.1 Ilumatobacteraceae bacterium
AACCAGCTCACTTCCGGCACCACGTGGCATGCGGCAGGTCTGATCACTACCGCGCGTCCTACTTCCGCGATGCGGCAAGTCGTCAAGCGCAGCATCGAGATCTTCAAGACCTTGCAGGCCGATACCGGTCTGTCCACCGGCTGGGAGGCCACCGGGACCCTGCACCTCGCCACCAACGCGAGCCGATGGGAGGAACTTCAGCGGCAGGCCTCGACCACCGTGCATGACGACATTCCCATTGATGTCCTGGGTGTCGATGCGACGCTCGACCTCTTCCCGCTGCTCAGCCCGGAAGGGTTGGTGGGTTCGCTGTTCTACCCCGGCGACGGGCGCGGCAACGCCACCGACACCACCATGTCGTTGGCAGCTGGCGCACGCCAGCGCGGCGTGAAGGTCCTCGAGAACGTCGCCGTCACGGGGGTGCGCCATCACGGCGGAGAGGTGCAGGGGGTGGACACCACGCTCGGCTCGATCGAGGCCGAGTACGTTGTCAACTGCGCAGGCATGTGGGGGCGCGAGATGGCCGCGATGGCCGGTGTGCACGTGCCGTTGCAAGCGCTGGCGCACTACTACGTGATCACCGAGGCGATACCCGGCCTCGGTCGCGGGCTGCCCACCATCAAGAGCAGCGACGAGTGGAGCTACATCAAGAACGAGGGCGACGGCCTGATGGTCGGTTTCTTCGAACCCGGCAGCTACCCCTGGCAATCGAAGGGCATCCCCGGCGACGCCGCGTTCGTGCAACTGCCCGACGACTGGGACCACCTCGGACCGTTCTACGAGATGGCGATGCAGCGCATTCCGGCGCTCGCCGATGCCGGCATTCGCCTGTTCTTCGGTGGGCCGGAGAGCTTCACCCCCGACGGTGCGTATCACTTCGGCGAGGCACCGAACCTGCGGAACTTCTTCATCGCGGCCGGCTTCAACTCCACCGGCTTCTTGACGGGGCCGGGGATCGGCTCGGTGATGGCCGACTGGCTCATCGACGGCCGCCCCTCCATCGATCTGCCCGAGACCGACCCCGCGCGCGTGATGCGGCACGAGACCAACCGCCGCTTCCTCGAGCAGCGCGTCACCGAGACGTTGGACGTTGCGTACGACATGCACTGGCCGTACTACCAGCGACAGAGCGCCCGACCACTGCGGCGCAGCCCGCTGTACGACCGCACCGCGGCCAACGGCGCCGTCTTCGGCGAACTGATGGGTTGGGAGCGGCCGAACTGGTATGCGCCCGCGGGCGTGGCTGGCGAGTACAAGTACTCGTTCGGTCGCCAGAACTGGTTCCAGCACTCCGCCGCCGAGCATCGGGCCGTGCGTGACGACGTAGGCGTGTTCGACATCTCCAGCTACGGAAAGTTCTCCGTACAGGGCCGCGATGCGTTGCCGTTCCTGCAGCGGGTCTGCGCAGCCGACATCGACGTGGCTGTCGACCGCATCGTGTACACCCAGTTCCTCGATCGGTTCGGCGGCATCGTGGCCGACCTGACCGTCACCCGCCTGGACGAGCTCGAGTTTCTCGTGCTGTCCGCACCCGCCACAGCACCGCGCGACCTCGCCTGGCTACGCAAGCACATCGGCCCCGACGAGTTCACCACCGTCACCGATGTCACCGGCGGGGCGGCGCTCGTGGCGGTGATGGGGCCCGAGGCGCGCAACGTTCTGCAGCCGCTCACCGATTGCGACCTCTCCAACGAGGCGTTCGCGTTCGGCGACTCGAAGGAGATCGACCTCGGTCTCGGTTTCGTGCGCGCAACCCGCATCACGTACGTCGGCGAACTTGGCTGGGAGCTGTTGGTGCCGTACGACATCGCCGCTCACATCTACGACACAGTCGTCGATGCCGGCGCGCGGCCGGTCGGCTACCACGCGCTGAACTCGCTCCGCCTGGAGAAGGGCTACCGCAGCTGGGGCCACGACATCTCCACCGGCGACAACCCGATCGAGGCGGGCCTCGCCTTCACGGTGGCGTGGGAGAAGGCGGGTGGCTTCATCGGTCGCGAAGCCCTGACGGCTCAGCGCGAGCAGGGTGTGGCCAGGCGACTGGTGCAGTTCGCGCTCGA
>JANONE010000283.1:0-7226 GCA_031420675.1 Ilumatobacteraceae bacterium
TCGCCGCCGCGGTCGATCGCTACCTGCGCACACGGCGATGGGTGCTGTTCTCGCGCTACGACGTAGATGGGTTCGCACTCGGTGAGCGACCGGAACTGGTGCTGGCCAGCATCGTCGCCTCGGTCGATGTGATCGAGCCGATGAGGTTGGTGCACGCACCGATGCCGCTCGCGCGCTCGTACCGACGGCTGACCGACCGGTGTTCGATGAACTGCTCGCCGATGCTCGCGCGGCGATGGACCTGCGCGACGACAACGGCCCGGTGACGGCTGAATGGCCATTGGGCTTGTTGCGCAGGGCACTGCTCGCGATCGGCGACCGGCTGGTCACATCGGGCCATGTGGTCGACCGCACCCTGGCGCTCGAAATGTTGCCTGCGGAACTTGCGGGCACCGACCTTGCAAGCGTGCCTGCGGAGGCCGAGCTGCTCGCCCGCCGCGAGCAGCGCACGGCGCAACGAACACTCGACCCGCCGTTGTTGCTCGGCCCCGACGAGCTGTCGCCACCGCTGTCGGCCTTGCCGCCTGCCTTGGCGCGGCTGGCAGGCATGGTGCAGACGGTCATTCGGCAGATGGGCATGGATGGCACGGTGCTCGACAGCGGCCTGCACGGTGCGGGCATCGGCACCACCAAGATCACGGCTGTCGCACGGGTGGCATCGTCGCCGGAGGATGCACTCGACCGGCTGCAACCGGGTGAGGTGTTGGTGGTGGCGTGCACCACCCCCGCCTACAACCTCGTGCTCTCGCTCGCCGGTGGTGTCGTCACCGTCGCCGGCGGGCCGCTGAGCCATGCCGCGGTACTGGCTCGCGAGCTCGGCATCCCGGCGATCATCGGAGCGAGCACCGCGCTGCTCGACATCCCCGATGGCGCCACCGTCGAACTCGACCCCGTCGCCGGTGTCGTGCGCGTGTTGTCGTCTGCCCGCGTGTGAAACTGCGGGCATGCGCGCAGTCGTACTCCACAACCATGGCGGCCCGGAAGTGCTCACCATCGAAGAGGTGGCCGACCCGGTGCCCGGGCCCGACGAGGTGCTCATCGATGTGGCGGCCACGGCCCTGAACCGTGCCGACCTGCTGCAGCGGATGGGGCTGTACCCCGACCCCCGGCGTGTGCAGCCGGAGATCCCCGGCCTCGAGTTCGCCGGCACCGTCGCCGCCATGGGCGACCGGGTGACGATGTGGCAAGTGGGCGATCGAGTCATGGGCATCGAGGCCGGCGGTGCGTACGCCGAGCGAATCGCAACGCACGAACGCCAACTGCTGGCGGTGCCCGCCTCCATCGACCTCGTCGACGCGGCGGCGATTCCGGAGGTCTTCCTCACGGCGTGGGACGCCCTCGTGCTGCAGGGCGGCCTCTCCAGTGGGCGCTGGGCCTTGGTGCACGCCGGCGCCTCAGGCGTCGGTACCGCCTCCATCCAGATCGCCAAGGCCATCGGTGCACGCATAGCGGTCACGTGCTCGGCGGGCAAGGCCGAACTGTGTCGTTCGCTCGGTGCCGATCTGGTGCTGGACCGGTCGCCCAACGACTGGCTGACAGCGGCACGGGCAGCCGTGCCGGCGGGGTTCGACACGATCCTCGATGTGGTCGGCGGCGAGGAGATCGACCGCAACCTGCAGGCCGTGGCCCAACGCGGCTCGATCGTGCAGGTGGGGTTGATGGGTGGCGGCAGCACCCAGGTGAACGCCGGGCTGCTGATGGCGAAGCGCGCGCACTGGGTGGGTACCACGCTGCGCGCCAGGCCGATCGAAGAGAAGGTGGCCGTCACTCGCCGGTTCGCTGCCGAGATGCTGCCGCTGTTCGACGACGGGCGCCTGCGGCCGGTGATCGATCGGCGCTACCCGTTCGCGCAGATCGCCGATGCCCACCGGCTGATGGAGAGCAACGCCAATGCGGGAAAAATCGTCATCACGATCTGATGCCCACTTCCCACGTCTCGACGCTGGTACCGAATGTTGCACAGGTTGCGAGATTCCGTGACAGCGTTGCGCTGTCGGCGTCGGGGGGTCACTCCACCTTCACTCGCACCGTGTGGTAGCCGGTAGCGCCGTCGGGGGCGGGCCTGGCTTGCTCCTCGGTCTGCGTTTCGCCGGTCTTGTCGGTGGCCCGCACGCGCAGGAGGTGCAGGCCTGGTGCCGGGTCCCATTCGAGGAGCCACTGCCGCCAGGCATCATCGGTGACGTCGGCGCCCAGCGTGGCTTGCTGCCACTCGCCCTCGTCGATGCGCACCTCCACCTTCTGCACCCCGCGGTACTGCGCCCACGCAACCCCGGCGATCACCTGCTTGCCGGTCTTCACCGCCTTCGTGCGCGGTACGTCGATGCGCGATTGCGTCTTGACCGGGCCTTGGCTGGACCAGCCTCGCGGCACCCAGTAGCCCTCCTTGGCCCACGTCGTCAGCTCGATCTTGCTGAGCCACTTGGTGGCGCTGACGTAGCCGTACAGGCCTGGCACCACGAGGCGCGCCGGGTAGCCGTGCTCCAGGGGAAGCGTCTCGCCGTTCATGCCAATGGCGATCATCGCGTCGCGATCGTCGAAGGCGGCGGCGACGGGGAAGCCACACGTCCAGCCGTCGATACTGGTGCTGTACACCTGCTCGGCGTCGGTCTTCACGCCGACCTTGTCGAGCAGGTCACGCAGCAGCACACCACGCCACACGGCGTTGCCGATGTACTCGCCGCCCACCTCGTTGGAGACGCAGCAGAGCGTGACGATGCGCTCCACCGGCGGCATCGCCAGCAGATCGGCATAGGTGACCTTCATCGGCGTGTCGACCATTCCGGTGATCTCGAAACTCCACCCGTCGACGTCGATGTTCGGGAACGACAGCGCCGTGTCGATGCGGTAGAAGTCGGCGTTCGGCGTGATGAAGGGGGTTTCGTCGAACACCTCCGCATCGGGCGGGATGTACGGCATTGCGCCGGGAGTGAGGGTGTCGGGCAGCGGCGCACGAGTTGCCGTGCGGATCTGATTGACGCGCCGGCCCTGCAACGCCTGCGCGACCCCGCCGGCAGCGGCGGCGCCAACGGCCGCAGCGCCGCTGACGGCGAGGAAACGACGGCGATCCCAGCCGAGGGGAGCGTGCGACGGGCCCGGGCTTTCGATCGGGCGGGGGCGCACGGCGCGGTACAGCACCGCCGCGCCGACGATGGCACCCAGGATGCTGGGCACGGCGGCCCCGGCACCCTCGCCCGGCCTTTGCGCTGCGGCCAAGGCGCCCACCAACCCGAACACGCCGATGCCGGCGACACCCACCCAGAGACGACGGGCAGCGAGCACGCCGAGCCCGACAGCAGCGATGGCGAGGATGCTGATGATGCCGATGCGCAGCGCCAGCTTGTCGTCGGTGCCGAACCACTTGATCGCCTGCTCCGTGACGCCAAGGGGCACACGGTCGATCACCTCACTGCCGACGGCATCGATGGGTGAGACGACCTCCGTGATGGCGGCGATCAGCATGCCGATGGTGGTGGCGAGGCCCCCGGCCACCAGGCCGACCAGGGCCGCGAAACGGCGGGGAGCGGGGACGTTCATGAATGCTCCTTAGGTGGGAACCACAGCCGCACGTCGCCGCCGGGGCCCTCGCCCAACCACGCCCGGCCGCCGTGCTGCTGCACGAGTGCTCGGGTGATGGCGAGGCCGAGGCCGGCATGGCCGGTGCGAGTGGCGCGCGCAGGATCGGCGCGTGTGAAGGGATCGAATGCGTGCTCGCGGAAGTCGGCGGGGAAGCCCTCGCCGTCGTCGGCGACCTGCACGGTCGCTCCTGTGCCGAGATCGGCGAGGGTGACGGTGACGGTGCCGTCGATGGGGGAGTGTCGTATGGCGTTCTCCACCAGGTTGCGCAGCGCGCGACTGATGTCGAGTTGGTTGGCCGTGATGTAGACCGGCCCAGCCGCCCGCAAGCTCAGTCGCACGTTGAGCCGATCGGCAACAGGGGTGAGTGCCTCGATCGCCTCGTGCGCGAGCTCCGCCACCGAGACGGTTTCGCTCGTGTGCGTGCTCTGGCCCGACTCGATTCGAGCGAACTCCACCAACTGGTCCAGCAACGCTTCCACGTTGTCCAGTTCGTTGCGGACCACCCCGAGGTATCGCTGCGGGTCAGGGGCGATGCCATCCTGCAAGCTCTCCACCGCTGCGCGTATGGCGGCGAGCGGCGTGCGCAGGTCGTGCCCGATGCTGGTGAACAACATCTGGCGTGCCGCCGCCAGCCGTTCACGCTCGTCGGCGGCAGCCTGCAGGGAATGGACCATGCCATCGACCGCAACGGCTGTGCGGCCCACCTCGTCGTTGCGGCGAATACCCGTGCGAGCCGTGAGGTCGCCGGCGGCCACCTGCTCGGCCACGTCGCCGAGGCGGGCGATGTCGCGAGCCAGTGGGCGGGTGAGCTGCGAGCCGACCACCAACGCGATGCCGCACGAGAGCGCGAGCACGACCAGGAAGAGGCGGTAGTCGTGCGAGGAGAGGAACATCGCGTTCGAAGCGGCCGAGGTGGTGATGGCGCCCAACGCGAGCGAGCACAGCCCCACCACCAATGCGGCACCGGCCACGCTGGCGCGGCTGGACACCCAACGCTGCAACATCGGGACGAGCGCGGCGGTGACCACGGCAGGCGCGGCGAGGATGGCGAGCAGTTGCCAGCGATCATCGGCGGTTGCAGGCGCCAGCAACACTTCAGCGAGCACCGCGGCGCCGGCAACGAGCGCGCTCAACCAGAGGACCAGACGCCAGCTCATGGCTCGAACCGGTAGCCGACACCCCACACCGTGGTGATCCAGCGGGCTTGTTCGGGGTTGGCCTCGATCTTGTTGCGCAGACGACGGACATGCACGGTCACGGTGGCCGGGTCCTGGAAGTCGGGAGACGAATCCCACACGTGGTGCAGCAGCTGTGCACGCGAGAACACCTGGCGCGGTGCCTGCGCGAGGAATGACAGCAGATCGAACTCCTTGGCGGTGAGCGCAATCGGTACCTCGTGCACGAACACCTCGCGGGCCGGCAGATCGAGGCGCAGTCCGTCGAAACGAAGGTTGTCCGAGACCGTGGGGGAGGGCTGCGCTCGCCGCAGCACCGTGCGCACCCGGGCCACCAGTTCTCGCGGCGAGAACGGCTTGCTGAGGTAGTCGTCGGCTCCCAGCTCGAGGCCGAGCACCTTGTCGGATTCCTCGACGCGAGCGGTGAGCAGGATCACCGGCACGCGGTCGCGGCCGGAGTTGCGCAGGAAGTCGAGGCCGGAGGCGCCGGGCAGCATGATGTCGAGCACGATCAGATCGGGCTGGAACTGTGCCACCGCATCGTCCACGAGGTCGCCGCGATCGAGCTCACGAACCTCATACCCGTCACGGGTGAGGTACTGCGCGACAACCTCACGCACGGTGGGTTCGTCATCGACGACGAGGATCTTCAGCGCAACCATCGCCGCCCACCATACGGAGATGTGGCTCGCCTGTGAATGACCGTGCGGCAGAGTTTCGCGGATGTTTCGTGCTCTGAGTGTGACTCGTCAGGAAAGGCCTTCAGCATGCCAGCTGCGGACTACGCCGCATCTCAGAAGGAGCCTCCCGTGAAAAAGCCCCGACGCCTCGTCATCCTCCCTGCCATGTTCCTCGCCTCCGCCGGTTTCGCTGCGTGTGGCGACGACGCCGTCCAGAAGCCTGCCGACACCGAGATGATGACGGAGTCCACCGAAAAGATGATGACCGACACGACCGACGCGATGATGACCGAGTCGACCGACGCAATGATGACCGACACCACGGGCAGCTGACATGGCGTCGTAGCGAGTGCACGAGGGTGTGCTCGCCGCGCCGGGGGCGGGGCCCTATTGGCCGGCGCCTACGGGGGCATCGTTCAGCGGCTCGTCATCGGCACGTAGTCGCGAGTGTCCGGGCCCGTGTACCACTGGCGCGGGCGGCTGATCTTATGGTCCTTGTCGGCCAGCAACTCCTGCCAGTGCGCCAGCCAGCCGACGGTGCGCGGGATGGCGAAGAGTACGGTGAACATCGCGACCGGGAAGCCGAGCGCCTGGTAGATGAGGCCGGAGTAGAAGTCGACGTTGGGGTACAGCTTGCGCTCGATGAAGTACGGGTCGCTGAGCGCCGTTTCCTCGAGCTTCAGCGCGATGTCGAGCAACGGGTTCTTGCCGGTCACTTCGAACACGTCGTGTGCCGTCTTCTTGATGATCGTGGCCCGCGGGTCGAAGTTCTTGTACACGCGATGGCCGAAGCCCATCAGCCGGCTGCCCTTCCCGCTTTTCACCTCTTCGATGAAGGCCGGCACGTGCTCGATACTGCCGATCTCGGTGAGCATGCGCACGACGGCTTCGTTGGCGCCACCGTGCAGCGGGCCGTAGAGGGCCGACGCTGCCGCCGCCGCCGACGAGTACGGATCGGCGTGGCTGGAGCCGACCACTCTCATGGCGGTGGTGCCGCAGTTCTGCTCGTGATCCGCGTGGAGGATGAACAGCACGTCCATCGCCCGCTCGAGGCGCGGGTCGATCTCGTAATCGCCGATGCGCCACATCATGTTCAAGAAATTGCCCGGGAAGGAGAGCGCGTTGTTGGGGTAGACGAAGGGCAGACCCACCGAGAAGCGATAGCACATGGCCGCCAGCGTCGGCATCTTCGCAATCAGGCGAAGGATCTGCTTGTCGCGGCAGTCCTTGTCGTGGATCTCCTTGGCATCGTTGTAGAACGTGCCGAGCGCTGCCATCGAGCTGATCAGCATGCCCATCGGGTGGGCGTCGTAGTGGAAGCCATCGACGAAGCGCTTGCGCATGTTCTCGTGGATGAACGTGTGGTGGATCACGTCGTCGCTCCACGTGGCCAACTGAGCGGCACTGGGGAGCTCGCCGTTCAGCAACAGGTACGCAACCTCCAGGTAGGTGCTCTTCTCGGCTAGCTGCTCGATCGGGTAGCCGCGGTAGCGCAGTATCCCGGCTTCGCCATCGAGGTAGGTGATCGCGCTCTTGCAGGCGGCGGTCTGCATGTAGGCAGGGTCGTAGATGAACAACGACGGGTCCAGCTCGCGAACCGCCGCCGCCGGAAACACACCACCCTCGATTGGGACTGTGATCGTCTTGCCGGTGCGATCGTCGGTGATGGTGATGGTGTCGGGCACGTTGGCTTCCTTCGTGACGCAGTGTCTGAAATCGGACTCGGACCGGGCTTGCTCCCGCGGATGAGAGGGTACCTTCCGACGGCGGCGCCAATCGAATGAGACCGACGAAC
>JANONE010000284.1:0-4381 GCA_031420675.1 Ilumatobacteraceae bacterium
CGCCATGAGGATGACTTCACGAGCGAACGGATCGAGCTGGCGCTTGGCGATGCGTTCGGTGAGGTTGATGACCGTCGAGGAGTCGTCGACCATGCCACTCCAGCGGATGTAGCCGCCCATGATGCCGATGATGCGATCGTCGACCGACTCGTTGTGCGCGATGACCTTGGTGCTGGCTTCCAGGAGGCCGTTGATCTCGGAGTAGAAGGCCTTCAACCACACGCCCAGATCGTCGGTGCCGGTGAACGGGCGGTGCAGGTATGGCATGCCCAGCTCGTCGTAGTTGTGCAAGTTGTGAGTGGCCGGGATGATGCTGACCACGCAGCCGAAGCCGTTCTCGCGCAACCAGATGATCTCCTCTTGGCGACGGACACGACGATGGTTGTCGCCGTACCCGCCGGGGCGTTCGCACACCGCAAGTTTGTCTTTCATGAACCACGTGAAGTTGCGCGGCGTGATACCCAGCGCCCACTTCCCGCGCAGCCTGGGAGGCATGAGCCTTCCTCCACGTGTAGTGCCAACGAATGTTGGCTCAGGGTACTCGCTGTGCGCGGCGTTCGTCGGGGCCGAGGGAGAGCCGCTGCAGGTGACGTTCGACCCTACGGCCTGCCCCGACCTCGGTGGCGAGCGCGGATCCGCGGGCGACGGCCAGGACACGCTCCACCGTGGCGGCGTCGGGAGGGTGCACTTGGGTGAGCCAACGGCGAACTGCCCGCCGGGCGAGGGCGACCGGGGCCGCCGACAGGGCGCGTGCGTCGGTGGGGTCGAGCGCTGCTGCCAGGGTCTCCAGCAGTTCGTCGTCATCGCGGGCGAGGGCCGCCTGGCGCGCCAACACGGGAACGGGATCCCGTTGCGACAGCACCGCCATCAGGGGCAGCAGTTCGTGGCGCACACGATTCCGCAGGTGCCTCGGATCGAGGTTGGACGGATCGTGCACGACAGCCAGTTGCAGCGCTGCGCACAGGCCCGCCGTCTCGCTGCGGCGCAGCGCGAGCAGAGGGTGGCGATGCCCGGGTCGCATGGCAGCGAGACCGCTGGTGGCGGCGCCGCGCAACATGTTGACCAACACGGTCTCCGCCTGGTCGTCGGCGGTGTGGCCGGTGAGCACGTCGAGCGGCAGCACCCCATACCGGGCGTCGCGAGCGCGAGCCTCCAGGTTCGGCCCGTCGGTGACCTGCACGCGCTCGGTGCGGAAGGCGGCACCCAGTCGGTCGGCGTTGGCACGAACCACCTGGGCCTCCGCAGCCGAGCCCGCGCGCAGCCCGTGATCGACGTGCACTGCGGTCACCGCCAACCCGGCGGCGACGGCCAGGGCCAACAGTGCCGTGGAGTCGGCGCCACCCGAGACTGCGCAGGACACGCTGCTGCCCGCTGGCGGAAAGGTGCAGCGGCGCAACAATTCGGCGCACGGGTCGCCCACCGTTGGGTCGTCGACGCGTTCAGGCAACCGCGGCCTCCATCCGGGCGAGCCAGGTGCGCGGTGCACGGATCTCTTCCAACGTGGGAAGTTGCTCGGCACCCTGCCAGCAACGGTCGACGGCGCGGTCACCGGCCTCGGCCTCGATCGCCGTGATGAACCGCTCGCCGGCGGCGTACTGGTTGAGCTTGGCCTCGATGCCGGCCAGTCGCATGACTGCGCGGCTGAGCGGATTGGCGGTGCGTCGACGCTCACGAAGGATGCGCTCGAATCGTTCGGCGTTGGGCGCCAACTCGCCGGCGGCGCGAGTCATGGTCACGTCGCCGTGCCCCTCCACCAGCGACATCAGGCCGCCGATGCGCGCCATCACCGCGCGTTGATCGGGCGCTGCGAGCAGCCCCTGCACGCCGCCGTCGCGCACGTGCTGGCCGGCATGCCGGCGGTCGCGCAGGGCCGCCCGCAAGGCCTCCAGCAACACCTTCGGATCCGGGTCGGCAAAGGAGAGGCTCTCCTGCACCAGGCCTGTGAAGTAGGTGCGCATCCACGGCACGCCGGTGAACTGCGCGCGGTGGGTCAGCTCGTGCAGTAGCACCCAGGTGCGGAACTCGTGTGGGTCGAACGAGTAGCGCTGCTCCAGCATTGCGAGGTTGCTGCCCACCAGGTAGACCGCGTCGTCGCCCATCTCGTCGCCGGTATCGCGGCCGATGAGCAGGTCGTACTGACCGAGCACGCGAGTGCTCATCCATCCCAGCAGGGCACCCACCTCGGTGCCGGTGATCCTGCGGGTGAAGACCGCCGCGGCTGACGAGGAACCGGTCTTTTGCTGCCACCGATCCATCACGGGTGTCAGCAGCGTACGGAATGACGCGATGTTGGCGCGGATCCAGGTCTGCCGATCGATCAACTGCACGACAGCGGTGCCGTTGGCCGAACGCAAGCCGGTGGCTTGTTCGATCTGATCCTCCACTTGGGTGGGCGACGCGTGTGGCGGCCCGGTCATGGTGAACGAGGGCGCTGGCCGACGGGTGGCGACACGAAGGGCGACTTGCTCGGCGCGCTCCCAGTCGATCGGGCTCGCTGCCGGGCTCATGCGGCCGTCAGTCCTCGCGCTTGTGGCGCTTGCCCGGATATTGGGGAGCGACAACTGCCTTCACGTACAACCCAATGAGGCCGACGACGGCGAGCACGCTGACGATCGTCAGACCGACGCCCAGCCACCAGTGGAAGATTTCCGCGATCATGTCGTCAGCGTAGCCAGCGGCGGCGTGGCGGCGACCAATCGGTGCGAATGGGGCGCTCAGCCGATCTGACCGTCGCCGTCGAAGTCCTCACCGAGGCACAGCTCGATCTTGGACAGCAGCCCGGGAGGCATTTCGTCGTTGCGGCACTTCGCACTGATGACGGTACGGAGCTCGGCGTGGAAGTCGAACGCCTGCAGACAGTCGACGCAGCCGCCGAGATGCGCCTGGATGGCCGCGCGCATGCCGTCGTCGAGTTCGTCGTCGAGGAAGGTTTCGAGTTCGCGCAGGGTGTCGTTGCAGTCAGTCATCAGTGAGAAGTGGATCGGGCTCGGGCACACGCACGAGCAGGCCGCGTTCAGTTGCGAATTCGACTAACGCCTTATGCATCGCTTTTCTTCCCCGATGCAGGCGCGACATGACGGTACCGATCGGGATTTCCAGCATCTCGGCGATCTCCTTGTAGGAGAAATCCTCGACGTCGGCCAGCAGCACGGGCAGCCGGAACGATTCCGGTAGCGCCTCGAGTGCATCCTTCACCTCATCGTCGGTGAACAGTTCGAACAGCGTGTCCTCTGCGCTGCGGCTGGCCACGTCGACGCCGCTGATGCGCCGGTAGAGGTACAGGTCCTCCACATCGTTGAGCTCTGTCTCTTGCACCCTGCGCTGCTTGGCGCGGTAGCTGTTGATGAACGTGTTGGTCAGGATGCGGAACAACCAGGCGCGAAGGTTGGTGCCATCGGTGAAGGTGGCGTAGCTGCGGTAGGCACGCAGGTACGTCTCCTGCACGAGGTCTTCCGCGTCGGCGCCGTTGCGGGTCATGCGCACCCCGGCGCTGTACAGCTGCGGCGCGTATTGCATCGCTTGCTGCGCGAAATCGCTCCGATCGGCCATCACGGGCACCATACCCCAGACCCTCTTTCCGCAAACCACGTTCACGGTGCGGTCGCACGCAGTATCCGTCCATTGCGTAGCGCCCCCCAGGCCGGGGGCTCAGTCTTCGATGTGGCGGGATGCGACGAAGCTGTCGACTGCGCCGACGAATCGTTCGAGCATGTCGGCGAACACCGGAAGCTCGGCTCGCTTGTACGACTTGAGGATGAATGTGAGCAGTTCGGCGCGGCGGGCAGCGACCGACTCGAAGGTCTCGCGGCCAGCAGAGGTGATTTCCACCTGCACAACGCGGCCGTCGGCGGTGCCCGGGACGCGGGTGGCCAGGCCGGCGTTCACCAGTCGCTGCACCGCGCGAGTCGCCGTCGAGGGCTCGACGCGCAGTGCGTCGGCAAGCTCGCTCATCCGCCACGATGGACGCAGCGCGAGAAGATCGAGCGTGTCCATCTGGCCCTGCTCGATCGATTCGTCCTCTCTGCCGTAGAGGTATTCGAGCAGGCCGGAGGTGGACGCCCCACGACGCAGTTCGCGCCACGCGAGGCCAATGCGCACAGCCAGGTCGTAGACCTCGCGGTGACGTGGATCGGTGGGAACGGCCGGCATGGGTGGCGTTAGGGTACCCACGATGGACGACCCCAGCGGGAACCCTGCTGTCGCTCGCTCTCTCAGCCAGGTCTATCGTGCGGTCTATGCGCTTGCTGCCGATCGTGATACTCGCAGCGACGTTTCTGGCCGCGTGTGGCGACGATTCAAACGATGGTGGCGCAGCGACGTCGGCACCGTCGGCGCCGGCCACCGAATGCGCCCCCGCCGGAACCGATGACCCGTCGCGCAC
>JANONE010000285.1:0-10474 GCA_031420675.1 Ilumatobacteraceae bacterium
GTTTTGGGAATGGCGTCGGGGTACTGGCTGACAGGACTGACCACGCGCTCGGGGCCGCGGGTGAGCGACACGGTGCGAGCGCCGCCACCTCCGTGGCTGGCGGCGGAGGCTGCGGCCCCGGCGGCCGCGCGCAGGCCGGCTTCGCTGAGGTCGGCAGTGTGGGCGAAGCCGGTGGTGTCGCCCTTCACGACGCGGATGCCGGCACCCCGGTCGCGACCACTGGTCACCTGTTCCACCCGGCCGTCGTCGAGGCCCACAGAAGTGGACCGCTTGTCTTCGGCATACACCTCGGCGAAGTCGGCGCCCGTGCGCACCGCCGACGCCAGTACTCGTTCCAGTACGTCTTGATCAATCACGTCGCGCAGCCTACCGACGCTCGTCTACGTCACCCGTCGGAGAGCGAGTTCGCCCCGTCCCTCGGTGCAGGCGTAGCGTTTCCATTCGTGAATGCGGTGATCGGCCTGAAGGGCCAGGCGAGCATGGTGGTCAGCGAGGCCGATACGGCCGTGGCCATGGGCTCCGGTTCGGTGATGGTGTTGGCCACGCCGCGAGTCGTCGCGCTGTGCGAGCAGGCCACCTGTGCCGCGCTGGCGGGTCACCTCGACCCTGGCTGCACGACGGTGGGCATGCGCGTGCAGCTCGACCACCTGCAGCCCACGCCGGTGGGGGCCAAGGTGGAGGCGGAAGCCGTCCTCGAAAAAATCGAGGGGCGAAGGTTCACGTTCATGGTCTCGGCGTCCGATACCAAAGGGCTGGTGGCTGCAGGCAAGGTCACCCGCGTACTGGTGGAGGTCGACCGATTCATGGACAAGACACAATGAGGCACAGCGTCGCCATCGTCATCACCGTCGGGCTGCTGACAGTCAGCGGTTGCCGGCAGAAGGAAGCCGCCGACGACATCGCCGGCGCGACCAGCGCTCAGTGCTTCGCGGAACGCAGCATGCTCGAGCAGGCGATCGAGGCATACCTGATCCTCGAGGGCAGCCTGCCCACCAGCGAGGCGACGATGGTGCCCGCCTACCTGCGTATCGAGTCGGTCTACCTGGACATCGACGCCAAGGGCAACGTGATCCCGGCGCCGAACAGCGGCTGCACCTGACCCACACTCCAGCTTCGGCGCTCAGCTGACGTCGCGCGACATCTCAACGCCGAAGCCGAGGGCGGTGAGGCGGTGCTCATAGAGCAACACCAGTTCGGCGACAACCTCTGCGATCTGGTCGCGAATGTGTGAGTCGGTCACACGCTCCACGACAGCTCCCGTGAGCCGCACTTGCCGATCTCGCGCCTTGTCGTAGCTGGCCGCCTCGCGCGTGTCGTGCCAGGTGTGATGGTCCACCTCGACGTAAAACCCGACTGCTGGAACTCCAAGGTCGGGGTGCACCACCTCGCCGGAGCGGAGCTTCACC
Organism: Ilumatobacteraceae bacterium; assembly: GCA_031420675.1. Taxonomy (GTDB): domain Bacteria; phylum Actinomycetota; class Acidimicrobiia; order Acidimicrobiales; family Ilumatobacteraceae; genus UBA668. The sequence continues at coordinate 1,407 of JANONE010000285.1, forward strand.
GCCGGTTGGCACACGAACTCGGTGAGCCCCACCGCGTGGAGCGCGCGGAGCAGCACCAGTTCATCGTGCGAGTCGACCGACGCGCGGAACTCGGGCCGGGAGGACAGCACCCGCATGGCTCGCGTACTGCCGGGCCGACCTGGAGTGGCCAGGCGAGCCGACACCACGAGCAGAGTGCGGAGGCCGCACATGCCGCGATCGATGATCTGCTCGCCGATCGACTCCAGCCGCAAGTCGGCGCAGTGCCGCGCGAGATCGAAGAACGTTCGCGGCGGTGACGTGAGACGAATCCCGTCTGGGCGGACCACGACGTCGCCGTCGGGTAATGCGGTGGTGCGATGCACGACGATGTCCGGGCCGACCGGTTTGGTGAGTCGCAGCGTGCACGCATGGAGAGTTGGTTCGCGACACTTGCGCAGGCCCCACAACCGGCCCGCGCTGTGGCACGAGATGACCAGCGACCGGTCGGCCATGCAGGCAGCGGCGCAGTGAGCTTCGAATGTGAACGGCGCGGCCGACAGGCGATACACGCCCTCGTGCACGGGCAGCAGGATGTCATCGGCCAAGAGACCCCTGCGTTGGGAATCCGTCACGGCGAGTCCGACCAACGCCGAGGAGCTGACGATGCCGTGATGGTCCAGGAACCATCTCGCGAGCGGCGAGGAAAATGCAGGCATTGCGACCCCCAGGAGTGGATCAAGCATCGGGGGAAGCCGTTCGCAACCTATCCACCTTTCCGTCCACATCCCGTCGTCCCGTCAAATTCGGCGCTCACACGTCGCTGCACGACATCTCAACGCCGAAGCCGGCTTCGGCGTCGGTGCGACGGGGACTCAGGCGAGGTTGCTGGACCGCGGGTACACGTCGGTCGGGTCGGTGAGCACGTTCACCATGTATGGGACGCCGGAAGCGAACGCTCGGTCCATCGCGGGTCCGATCTGGTCCGGGTCGGTGACTGTCTCGCCCGCGCCACCGAGCGCCTTCACGACCTCGTCGTAATGCAGGCCCGGCTGCAGATCGCAGGCCATGTCCCAGCCGTAGATGGCCTGCATCGGGTGCTTCTCCAGTCCCCACATGCCGTTGTTGCCCACGACCATCACCACTGGCAACCGGTGACGCACCATCGTGTCCACGTCCATCATGCTGAACCCCGCGGCACCGTCGCCGAGCAGCAACACGATCTGGCTGCTCGGTCGGACGGTGCGCGCAGCAATGGCGTAACCGGGGCCATTGCCCAGGCAGCCGTAGGGCCCGGTATCCAGCCAGCAGCCCGGCTCGAACACCTCCACGAACTTGCCGGCGTAGCTGGCGAAGTCGCCGCCGTCGCAGATGACGACGGCGTCGCGCTCCAAGCGACGGCCGAGTTCGCCGTAGATGCGACTGGGCCTGATCGGGGCACCGCCGACATTGAGGAGTTCCGCGTCCGCCGCGCGGCCGGCTTCCTCGGCAGCACGCAGCTCGGAGATCCACGACTCGTGGTCGGCGCGCCGGCCACTGCCCTTCACGTCACGGTGGTCGGCCAGGGCCCGCAGGACCAGGTTGCTGTCGCCCGCCACCGTCGGCACGTCGACGTGCTTCGCGCGCTGGGCCTCGCTGTCCACCACATGCGCGACCTGCGCGTTGCCAAAGCGGCCGAAGCCGAGCCGGAAGTCGAGTGGCGTACCCCACACGACCACCAGGTCGGCGCGTGCTTTGAGGAGGCCGCGGGTGCGCAAGAACGCGAGCTCGTGGTCCGCCGGAAGGGTGCCACGGCCGAGGCCGTTGAAGAAGCACGGTACCCGCAGGTGCTCGGCAGCGGCGCGCAAGGCATCCCAGGCACCGTCCCAGTAGACGTCGCTCCCGACGATGAAGGCGGGTCGCTCGGAGCCGGCGATCAACTCTGCGAGTCCAGCGACCTCCTCGTCGTCCGGCGCAGCGCCGAGACCCACGCACTCGTCGACATCGGGCAGGTCGCCAACGGCCGGGCCGAACACGTCGAGCGGGAAGTCGAGGAACGTCGGGCCCCGGTGCGGCGTCATCGAGAGACGGGCTGCGGCGTGCACCATCGCCCCGGCCTGGGTCGCGTCGTTCACGGTGGCGGCGCTCTTGGTGATCGACGACATCACTGGCACGTGGTCGAACTCCTGCAACGAGCCACTGCCCCACCGCATCTGCGGCGCGCGGCCACCGAGCACGACCAGCGGAGAGCCGTTGAAGTAGGCAGAGGTGACTGCCGAGACCCCGTTGGTGATTCCCGGCCCGGCCGTGAGCGCTGCGAAGCCGGGCTTGCGAGTGAGTTTCGCGTAGGCCTCGGCGGCGAAGGTGGCCGTCTGCTCGTGGCGGGTGTCGACCACCTTCATGCCCTGATCGCGGGCAGCGTCGTACAGGGGCCAGATGTGGCCGCCGTTCAGTGTGAACATGGTGTCGGTGCCGAACGCCATCAGCGCGGCGACCGCCTGCTGCCCGGCATGGCCCTCGATGCGAGTCGTCATGTCATCAGTGTTTCACGACGCGGTGTTCCTCCACGCGGTCGGGCAACCGGGGTAGGGCTGATACCTGCTGTGGCCTGCGCCGGAAGGTAGCGTGTACACCGCTATGGCCCTGCAGCAGATTCGGCAACCGGCCGACCTTCGCGAATTGAGCTACCCGGAGCTTGCCGATCTCGCCGGCGAGATTCGCGACTTCATCGTGCAGGCGGTCGCCGAGAACGCCGGCCACCTGGGCAGCAACCTGGGCGCGGTCGAACTGACATTGGCTTTGCACCGTGTGTTCGATTCGCCCACCGACGCCATCCTGTGGGACACCGGCCACCAGGCCTACGTGCACAAGATCGTCACCGGCCGCCAGGCGCAGTTCGAACACCTGCGTCAAGCGGGCGGCCTGTCGGGTTACCCGAATCGTGAGGAAAGCCCACACGACTTCATCGAGAACAGCCACGCCTCCACCGTTCTGTCCTACGCGTATGGCCTGGCCGTGGCCCGCAATGCCGGCACCGACTCGCACCGCCACCTCGTCGCCGTCATCGGCGACGGCAGCATGACCGGCGGCATGGCCTACGAGGCACTCAACAACATCGGCCACAGCCAGCAGCGCGTCATCATCGTGCTCAACGACAACGGCCGCAGTTACGCCCCCACGATCAGCAACCTCACCGCCGGCCCGACGGCGCGCGAACACGCGACCGCAGAGCACCCCACGCTGCCCGAGCGCATCACCGGCCGGCTGTCGCACAGCCTCACCAACATCCGCCTCAACCCGGTGTACGTGCGCCGCCAACGCAAGCTCGAGCATTTCCTGCGCGACCTCCCCTACGTGGGCCCACAAGCCGAGAAGGGTGTCGAGGCTCTCAAGGCGGCCGTGCGCGAGTTCCTGCAGCCGCCGTCGTTCTTCGAGGCCCTCGGCGTGCGCTACGTGGGCCCGGTGGATGGGCACGATGTCGAGCAACTGGAAAGCTCGTTGCGCAACGCGATCGAGTTGTCGGCAGAGGGGCCGATCGTGGTGCACGTGGTGACCCAGAAGGGTCGCGGCTATTCGCCCGCCGAAGACGACGACGAGAAGCACCTCCACGATGCGCCGATCTTCGATCCGGCGATCGGCCCCCCGGCCGCTGTCGTCACCGGCTACACGCAGTCGTTCGCCGAGTCGATCATCAAAGAGGCGGAAGCCGACCCACGAATCGTCGCCATCACTGCGGCGATGCCGGGGCCCACGGGTCTGCTGCCGTTCCAAGCACGATTCCCCGATCGCTTCTTCGACGTCGGTATCGCCGAGCAGCACGCCGTCACCGGCGCGGCGGGCATGGCGATGGGTGGCCTGCGCCCGATCGTCGCCATCTACTCCACGTTCCTCAATCGGGCCTGGGATCAGGTCGTCTACGACGTTGCCATGCACCGCCTGCCGGTGGTGTTCTGCCTCGACCGTGCCGGCATCACCGGCCCCGACGGCGCCAGCCACCATGGCGTGTACGACATGGCCCTGCTGTCCAAGGTGCCGGGTATGCGCGTGCTGGCGCCGTCCAGCGCAGAAGAGTTGCAAGTGATGCTGCACGACGCCATCGGCCTTGCCGACGACGGCCCGGTGGTCATCCGCTGGCCGCGCGGTGCAGCCGTGCATGTGAACGAGCGCGAGGTGGGCGTCGGCCTGCTGGCTCGTCAGGTACGCAAGGGTGATGGCTCGTTGTGCATCCTTGCGGTGGGGAAGATGGTGGCGGATGCGCAGAAGGCCGCTGACGACCTGGCTGCGACCGGTGTCGACGCGACCGTGTGGGACGTACGGTGTTGTGCGCCGCTCGATTCGGCGATGATCGCCGATGCAGCCGGCCATCGCGCCGTGGTGACGGTGGAGGACGGCATCCGCGATGGCGGCATCGGCATGACCATCGCCGACCAGGTGCACGCTGTGGCGGTGACAGTACCTGTGAACGTGTTGGGCATTCCGGCCAAGTTCATCCCGCAGGGCTCGGCCGATCGAATCCTTGCCCAGCTCGGCCTCGACGCCGACGGCATCGCCGCCTCGGCCCGATCACTGCTCGGGTAGCTCGCCGCTGGCCGGCGTCGTGCCCCTGTGCCCACGCTGCTTCCTAAAGGCTTTCACCCCCCGCCGGTCGGCGTAGCCTGCCGGCGTGACGATTCCCGATTTCGACGCGGCCGCTGAGCTGGAGTTCGCCCTGGAACTGGCCGATCTGGCCACTGCCATCTCGCTGCCGCACTACACACACCGCTCGTTCAACCTCGATTGGAAGACGAACCGCACCGAGGTCACCGAGGCTGACCGCGACGCCGAGCTGGCCATCTCCACTCGCGTGCTCGCCGACCGTCCGCACCATGGAATGTTCGGCGAGGAGCACGGGCTGGTCGGCGCCGTCGACAGCCCTTGGCGCTGGATCATTGATCCCATCGACGGTACGAGCAACTTCGTGCGCGGCATTCCGGTGTGGGCGTCGTTGGTCGCACTCACCCATGCGGATCACGGCGCGCTGGTGGGCGTGGTCTCCGCGCCGGCGATGGGCCGCAAGTGGTGGGCGGCTCGCGGCCTCGGCGCCTTCGCCGATGGAAAGCGTTGCCAGGTGTCGACCGTGGCACGGTTGGACGAGGCGCAGGTCTCGGTCACGTTCTCGCCGGGATGGGACATGCTTGGCCTCACCGATGAGTTGGTGCGTTTGCAACAACAGGCGTACCGCGCCCGCGGGTTCGGCGACTTCTGGCAGCACATGCTGGTCGCGGAGGGAGCCGTCGATCTCGCTGTCGACGCGGTCGGCTTGCAGCCCTACGACCTGGCTGCGGTCATGGTCGTGGTGGAGGAAGCAGGTGGCATGTTCACCGACCGCCAGGGCGTACGGACGTTCATGAGCAACACGGCGATTTCGTCCAACGGGCTGCTGCACGACTGCGCGAAGAACCTCGCCGACTGAATTCCTCGGAACCGGCACGGGCCGTCGCCACGAGCATCCCAACGAAAAACCGGCGCTTCGGGGTTTTGCGTGGGTGAGTTGGCCGAACTGGTGTACTGCCTATCCGGTTAACTCCAGTAGCGACCAGCGACGGCCACATGCTGTGGTCCCTCGGCTTCCGGCGAGGGCGCATACACAAGATGATGTGGTCAGCCCAGGGTCACTGGAGCTAAGCAGATACGCAGTACTGGTGTTCGCTGGTGTTTGGTTGGTGCCATTCGCGACGATGGCGGGATGCGTGACATTGAGCTCTACCGCCACCTGTTGGGACTACTCGAGCCGTGGGAGGTGAGCCGCGTTGAGCTGTCGGTGGAGGACCAGCGTGTCGACGTGTGGGCCGAGCACCCGAAGCGGACACGGTTCGCGTGCCCGGAGTGCGCCACTTCGCTGCCGGTCTATGACCACAGCGAGGAGCGGTCCTGGCGGCACCTCGACAGCTGCCAGTTCTTGACCTACCTGCACGCCAGCGCGCCGAGGGTGCAGTGCAGCGAGCACGGCGTGCGCCAGGCTCGCCTGCCGTGGGCCGAGCCGATGAGCCGCTTCACCATGTTCTTCGAGCGTCTCGCCATCGACGTGCTCAAGGAGTGCGACGTCGAGGGGGCGTGCCGGGTGCTGCGGCTCAGCTGGGACGAGGGCTGGGGCATCGCCGAGCGTGCTGTCGCCCGCGGCCTGCTGCGTCGAGGGGTTGTCGCCCCGGCCCACGTGGGCGTCGACGAGAAGGCGGCGGGGCGGGGCCAGGACTACATCACGGTGGTCTCCAACATCGACGCCGGCACCGTCGTCCACATCGCCGACGAGCGCAAGCAGGCCAGCCTGGACGGCTATTTCGACACGCTCGGAGCCGACGAGCTCGCCCGCATCGAGGCGGTCGCGATGGACATGTGGGAGCCCTACGCCAGCTCGGTGCGCGCCCATCTCGACGACGCCGACAACAAGATCGTCTTTGACCGCTACCACATCATGAGCCACATGACCAAGGCGGTCGACACCGTCCGCAAGGCCGAGAACCAACGGCTACGCGCCGAGGGCAACAACGTGCTCGTGGGGGCCAAGTACCTGTTCTTGTACTCCGCCGAAAACCTCCCCGAACGTCACGCCCAGCGCTTCAGTGCCCTGCGGGACTCCGATCTCAAGACGGCGCGGGCGTGGGCCATCAAGGAGGACCTGCGCTGGCTGTGGGACTACCACCGTCGCGGCTGGGCCGACAAGCACTGGAAGCGCTGGTACTTCTGGGCCACGCACTCGCGCCTCGAGCCCGTCATCGCGGTGGCCAAGATGATCAAACGCCACTACGACGGCGTCATGGCGTTCTTCGCCCACCGCCTCACCAGCGCGACAGCCGAAGGCCTCAACAGCCGCATCCAGGCCATCCGGGTCGCGGCGCGGGGCTACCGCAACCGTGAGCACTTCAAGACGGCGATCTACTTCCACCTCGGCGGACTCGACCTCTACCCGCGAGCGGCGTGACCTGGGCTACCCACGGAAAACCCGGAAGCGCCGAAAAACCCGGAAGGTCAGAAGTGACAGACTTCGCGGCGTGACACACGAACTCGTCATCCGCAACGCTCACCTCGTCGACGGCAGCGGGGCACCCGGCCGGCCAGCCGACGTGGGCGTCGATGGCGAGCTGATCACCGCCGTCGAGCGAGCCTGCACTCTCGGGTCCGGCGCTCGCACCATCGACGCCGAAGGTCTGCTGCTCACACCTGGTTTTGTCGACACCCATACGCACTACGACGCGCAGGTCACCTGGGATCCGTTCGTCACTCCCTCGGGTTGGCACGGCGTCACCACGACGGTCATGGGCAACTGTGGGGTGGGCTTCGCACCCGCCGCGCCCGATCGTCACGAGTGGTTGATCCAGCTGATGGAGGGCGTGGAGGACATTCCTGGAAGTGCGCTCACCGAAGGTCTCCAATGGGGCTGGGAGAGCTACCCCGAATACCTCGACGTGCTCGAGCAGTTGCCGCGGGTGATGGACATCGGCTCGCAGATCGGCCACGGTCCCCTGCGCGCCTATGTGATGGGCGATCGCGGCGCGAGCAACGAGCCCGCCAACGACGCCGACATCGCAGAGATGGCTCGCCTGGTCGAGGAAGCGCTGCGCGCCGGCGCGTTCGGTTTCAGCACCAGCCGCACACCGATCCACAAGGCAAAGGACGGCGAGCTGGTGCCCGGTACGAATGCCGACGAACGCGAGCTGTTGGGCATCGCCTCCGCCATTGCGTGCGTCGGGCGTGGGGTGTTCCAGTTCGCACCCGACCACGCGCTCGTGCCGGTGCAGGAGTGGCCGTGGATGCGCAAGGTGGCGGCGCTCACCGGGCAACCGGTGAGCGTGAACCTCAACCAGTCCGACACAGCCACCGAGGTGTGGCGCGATGTGCTGCGCCTGCTCGACGAAGCCCACGCCGACGGCCTGCCGATCGTGGCCCAGGTGGCCGGTCGCAGCATCGGCATCCTGTACTGCCTGCAAGGCAGCATCCACCCGCTGCTGTTCCACCCCGCGTATCAGCAGATCGCCCAGCTGCCGCTTGCGGAGCGACTCGTCGCCCTCGCCGAGCCCGAGCGGCGCCGGCGCATCATCGAGGACGTGCCCGACGACGGCGGCTTCTTCCAGACCGCCGTGCTCAACGGTCTGGGCCGCGTCTGGCCGGTCGACGACTCGAACATCGACTACGAACCCGACGCCGTCGACAGCGTCGCCGCGGTCGCCGGCCGTACCGGTGTACCGCCGATGCAGTTGGTGCTGGACCAGCTCATTGCTCACGGCGGCAACGGCATGCTCTACGCGCCGTTCTTCAACTACAGCTACGGCGATCTGTCGTTCACCGAGGCCGTCACCCGTCACCCGCACACACGTATGGGCCTGTCGGATGGGGGTGCGCACTGCGGCGCGATCTGCGACGGCGGCATGCCCACGTTCATGCTCACCCACTGGACGCGCGACCGCACCCGCGGCCCGAAGCTGCCGTTGGAGCACATCGTGCATCGGCAGACCTCGCAGACGGCCGCGCTGTACGGCATCGCCGATCGCGGCGTGGTCGCGGCCGGAATGCGCGCCGACCTGAACCTGATCGACTACGAGCGGTTGCGCTTCGAGGTGCCGCGCATGGCGTACGACCTCCCGGCCGGCGGCCGCCGCCTGGTGCAGAAGGCTCGCGGCTATGTTGGCACTTGGGTGGCCGGCGTACAGACCGTTGACCACGACGAGTTCACCGGCGCCACCCCCGGCAAGCTGCTGCGCGCCGGGCACGGAAGGAGCGAGGGACCATGACGCTGCACAACGTGACACTGCACGACGCATTCGGGGTACCTCTGACGGCTACCGACGGCGACGCGGTCCGCCACTACGACGAGGCTCTCGGCAAGCTGCTGGTGTTGCGCAACGACCCCGTCGCCCACGCCGACGACGCACTGGCGATCGATCCCGGCCTCGTGATGGCGCACGTGCTGAAGGGAGTGGCGTTCGCACTCGGCACCGAGCGGGCGGCGTTGCCCGACGCCGTTGCGGCAGTCGACGCCGGCAGGGCTGTGGCCGGTGGTGCGACACCACGCGAACTGGGGCACCTCGCGGCCCTCACCGCCTGGGTGGACGGCCGGCTGTACGACGCGTGTGCGCACTGGGAGCGGGTGCTCGTGG
>JANONE010000286.1:0-3031 GCA_031420675.1 Ilumatobacteraceae bacterium
CGCCTGGACGTGGGCGCCGGCACAGTCGTGGTGCACGAGCGAGCCACCCACCTCGGTGACGCTTTCGCCCCCTCGCAGCTCATTGCCACACAGACGACACTCGGACATCGCGTCCTCCCCTCGATGTGCAGAGTTTGGCAAGTGTGCAAGCGGAGGAGTAGGGCCGGTGGTCACACCCGACTCAGTCTCACGAGGCGTAGTCCGGGCTCTCGTCGTCGAGGATCGCGAGCAATTCCTTGAAGTGCAGCTCGGCAGCCTGCGGGTACGCCAACCATTGCTTGCACGCGAGCGCAGCCGCCTCGGGCGCGATGAGCTGCAACGGTCGGCCGGTGGACATGGCGAGCACCTGCAGTTGCGCCGCCTTCTCCAGGTAGTACAGCTCGTCGAACGCTTCCGCCACCGTGGCCCCGACCACCAGCACACCGTGGTTGCCCAGGAACAACACGCTTTTGTCCTCGCCCAGCAGGCCGGCCACGCGGGCACCTTCACCGTCGTCGAGGGCCATGCCGCAGTAGTCGCGGTCGTAGGCGATGCGCTCGTAGAACCGACACGCGTTCTGGTCGAGCGCAAGGAACTCGAAGTCGCGCAGGCAGGCCAGCGCCGTCGCGTGGGCCATGTGAGTGTGCAGCACCACCCGGGCCCGCGGCACACGTTGGTGCAGGTGGGCGTGCAGGTACCAGGCGGTGGGATCGACCCCAAGGTGCACACCTTGTTGGCCGGCGGCGCCGGCGTCGAGCAGCAGTAGCTCGCTGGCCCTGATGCGTGAGAAGTACCGGCCGCGCGGATTCAGCAGGAACTGGCTGCCATCGTCGGACACCGCCGCGCTGAAGTGGTTGGCGATCGCCTCGTGCATGTTCAGCCGAGCAGCCCAGCGAAAGGCGGCGGCCAGGTGGCGGCGGGTGTCGAGTTCGGTGGAGATCACTGCAGTACCTCCGGAAAACCTGGGGCCCGCAAGTCGGTGCCCACTGCATCTTCCAACAGTTTGACCACTTGCGTGGACCACGCACCTCCCCCGTACTGGGAACGGGCGCGGATGAAGGTCTGCTCGGTCTGGCCGGCCAAGTCGAGCGGCACACCGAACTCGCGGCCGAACTGGGTGGCGAAACCGAGGTCCTTGCACGCGAGGTCCATCGTGAAGCCGATGTTGTAGCTGCCGTTGAGGATGACCTGGCCCTCTGTCTCGCACACGAAGCTGTTGCCAGAACTGTTGAGAATCGCCTCGAACGACTTGGTCAGGTCGAGCCCGCCCCGCTTTGCGAGCATGAGCGCCTCGCCCACCGACACCAGGTTGATGAACGCGAGCATGTTGGTGATCACCTTGATCACGGCGGCACTGCCGAGCGGCCCCATGTACAGCACAGGGTTGCCGATCGCGCCCAACAGATGCCGGTGCTCGTCGAACAGGGCTTCCTCACCGCCGACCAGGACGGTGATCTCGCCCGCTGCCGCCTTGTGCACCCCACCGGTGACCGGCGCCTCCAGCGTACGCACCCCAGTGCCGGCGGCAATCTCCGCCAGGCGGAGCGTTTCCGCGCGATCGTTGGTGCTGTTGTCGATCCAGGTACCTCCGGCACGCAGGCCCGCCAGGACACCGGCGGGACCGGTAACCACCGCGTCGACGGCTGCGGGCGACGGCAGGCACGTGAACACCACATCGCTAACCACCGCGACCTCCTGAGCCGAGTCGGCCCAAAATGCGCCGGCATCGATCAGGCCGGCGGCCGACTCGCGGTGCAGATCCGTCACCGTCACCTTGTGGCCGGCGCGCACCAGGCTCGCCGCCAGGTGCACACCAAGGTTGCCGAGACCCACGTACCCGACCGAACTTGTCTGACCTCCCACGATCCCCCGTTCAATGCCACTCCGACAACGGCGGCGACAGCGAACCCGCAGGGCCACTGTCGCCGCCGCACACGTCGCGACGGTTGGTGTCAGCTCAGGCGAGCCACGCCTTCCAGATGTCGGGGTTGGCGTCGACCCACTTCTTGGCCGCAGATGCAGCGGTGAGACCATCGCGATCGACGTAGCCGGCGATCTCGCTCTGCTGCTCGGTGGTGAGCGTCAACTTCGACAGCAAGGCGAAGACCTGAGGGTTCTTCGCCTCCAGGCCGGCGTTGGCGGCCTTGTACAGCTCGTCGATCGGGTAGTCGCATGCATACAGACCGTCGGCGGCCGACAACGAGGCCTCACAGGCAGGAGTGATGTCGGGCAGCTTCACTTCCACCAGGTCGACTCCCAGGTGCTTCCAGTGGGGCTTCCAGAACTGCATGAGCAGCGGCTTCTGGTCGGCGACCGACTGGTCGATGGCGGTCAGCAGTGCGGCTTCCGAACCGGCCACCACGTACTTCAGCGGCAAGCCCAGGTTGGCGATGATCTGCGCATCGTAAGTGACGTAGCTTGGGTCGCCCATGGTGAACTGACCCAGGTCGCCGGATTCGGCGGTGGCGAACAGCTTCGCCAGTTCCGGATCCTGGAAGCCTTCCCATGTGGCCAGCTCGGGGTGCGCATCGACGACGAACTTGGGCACGTACCAGCCGATCTTGGCGGCGGGGCCGAGCTTGCCGATGTCGACGACCGACTTCTTGTCGGTGACGTAGGTCTGGTAGTCGGCCGCATGGCCCGACGGCCAGACTTCGAGGGTGGCGTCGATGCTGCCGTCGTCGAGACCCACCCACGTGGCGTTCTCGTCGATGTCGATGATCTCGACGGGCGTGCCGAGGTTGGCCTCGATCACGGCCTGCGCGACGTACGCATTGACGGCCGCGCCCGTCCACGGGTTCACCGCCAGCGTGATGGCTTCTCCGGTGGGCCCACTGTCGTTGCTGCTCGACGATTTGTCGTCGCCGCAAGCCGCCACAGCGGCCGCGAGCAGCAAGCCCGCGACAGCGAGGCGTCCCTTCCTACGAATGGATGTCATGTACTCCCCTTTGTTAAGAACTCTGGGCACTCTACGCCCCATGCTCCGCATCGGAACTGGTGCCCCACGCTTGCGTCAGGCGATCCAACATGATCGCCAGCAACACGATACTCA
>JANONE010000287.1:0-10764 GCA_031420675.1 Ilumatobacteraceae bacterium
GTCGTGGAGGAACACCTCCAGCAGGTAGGGAGGTTCGTCGACCAGCACCTCCCCCATCCACGATGTGACCACCAGCAGCGCTTCGTAGGCATCCGCCGGCAGCACGTCGATGGTGAACGACGCGGCATCGTGCTGCACCCCACGTGGCGAACGGCTGTGCGGCGAACGGCCGTGCGGGGCCGGACCAGGGGTGGGTGGCAGCGGTTCGTGCGACAGGCGGCGCACCGCTTCCTCGTAGGCACCGTTCAACGCCTGCATCGCCGCCGCGTCACCACCATGATCGGGATGCAGCACAAGCGCCAATCGGCGACGCGCTGCGGCCAACTGCGGCAGCGAGGCTGTCGGCTCGACGCCCAACAGTTCATACGGGTCCACGGTCGAAGTGCGCGATCAGCCCGGGTAGGCAGTGTCCCGCAATGCCGCGTATCGGGCACGCACGCCGGTGGCATCGGCACCGGCCGCAACGTCGCCGACGACGACGTCACCGGCAACGACTTTTCCGAGGCCCCACGCGACCGCGATCTCCGCGTGCGATGCTCCGGTTGCAATTGCCGCGGCTTGTACGCACGCACCGGTGGCCACCGCCTCGTCGGCGTCGGCGGTGCCGACCGGCAGGTCGCACGCTGACGAGAACACTTCCCGATACGCGGCCGAGCGGGCGCCACCACCGACCAGAACCACTCGGTCCACGGGCGAGACCGCACGCAAGGCGTCGAGCGCGTCCAGCATCGAGCAGCACACACCCTCCACGGCAGCGCGTGCGAACTGCTCCCGCGAGACATCGCTGCGCAGACCGCTGAGCCAGCCGACGGCCGCGGGCAGGTTGGGGGTGCGTTCGCCATCGAAGTACGGCAGCAACGCCAACCCGCCTGCGCCCGCCGGCGACGCGAGAGCCAGTGCGTCGAACTCGTCGCGGCCAACACCAAGCAAGCGGGCCACCGCATCCGTGATCTTGGTGGCGTTCAGCGTGCATGCGAGCGGCAGGTACTGGCCGCTCGCGTCGGCGAAACCGGCCACTGCGCCGGTGGGGTCGGCGGTGGGTCGGCGGGCCACCGCGTAGGCCGTGCCGGACGTGCCCAGCGACACGACGGCAGTGCCGGCATTCAGCCCAAGGCCGAGCGCGGCCGCCATGTTGTCGCCGGTGCCGCACGCGACAGGGACGCCGTGCCACCTGCCCACCGTCTCGGTCGGCGCAGCGACTCGCGGCACCATGGAACGCCAGTCGCGTTCGCGATCGACGATGGCCAGCAGATCCCATCGGTACTCGCCCGTGATCGGCGACCAGTAGCCGGTACCCGACGCATCGCCGCGATCTGTCACGAACGAACCCGTCAATCGGTAGGTCAGCCAGTCGTGCGGCAGCAGCACTTGTGCCAGTCGTGCCCAGGTCTCGGGTTCTGAGCGGTGCAACCACGACAACTTGCTGATCGTCAAGGCCGCCACAGGCACGCTGCCCACGCCGGCCGCCCATTCGGCTGCCCCGCCGGGCAGCTGCTGGCACAGCCATCCCGCGTCGGGCGCCGACTCGGTGTCGTTCCACAGCTTGGCCGGGCGTAGCACCACCCCGGCCTCGTCGAGGGCGATCATGCCGTGCTGCTGACCGGCGACGCTGATGCCGACCACCTCCGCCGCACCGACGGCTGCGACAGCTGTGCCGTAGGCGGTCTCGAACGCCCACCACCAGTCTGCAGGGTCTTGCTCGGAGCGCGGCGGCGTGGTGCCGGGGTGCGGCGCAAAAGCGCGGCCCACCGGGCGACCCGACTCGACCTCGCGCAGCTCCACCTTCGTGCTCTGCGTCGACGAATCAACGCCGACGACGACCCGCACGCTTATCGAACCCCGAGCAGCAGTTCCGTCACCAGTTGGTCGAGCCGCTCGTGGCCGTAGCCACGGTTCGTCAACGCGTCGAGATCGGGGGTCACACCGCGAATCGCGGCCAGGGCTTCGGCACCCAGCCCCCCGGGCGACGTCGGCTCGGCCAGGCCGGCGGCCATAGCGGTCTCCAGCGCTGCTGCGATCTCGGGGTCGTTGCGGAAGCGCTCGGCCTTCTCGGCCAGGATCAGGTAGGTGCGCATGCAACCTTCGGCGAATGCCCACACCCCGGCTTCGTCCTCCGTGCGGTAGGCGTGGGCATCGAAGTGCTTCATGCCCGGCCATTGCGTGTCTTCGAGAAGCTTCACCAGGTAGAAGGCATCGCGAATGCCTTCGCTGCCGAAGCGGAAGTCCTGGTCGTACTTGCCGATCCGTTGCGCATTGAGGTCGATGTGGAACAACTTGCCGTGCCACATCGCCTGTGCGACCGCGTGGGTGAAGTTGAGGCCGCTCATTGTCTCGTGGGCGAACTCCGGGTTGAGGCCCACCATCTGCGGCCACTCGAGCTCGTTGATGAACGCCAACGCATGGCCGACGGTGGGCAACAGCATGTCGCCTCGCGGCTCGTTGGGCTTGGGCTCCAAGGCCATCACCATCTTGTAGCCGCGCTCGCGAACGTGGGCGCAGCACAGGTTGACGGCCTCGGCGTAGCGATCGAGCGCGCTGGCGACGTTCTTCGCGGCCTCCGCCTCCATGCCCTCGCGACCGCCCCACATCACATACACCTCGGCACCCAGCTCGGCGCCGAGATCGATCGCGTCGAACGTCTTCTTCACCGCGTACCGCCGCACCTGCGGGTCATTGGCGATGAACGCGCCGTCCTTGAACACCGGCTGGCTGAACAGGTTGGTGGTGGCCATCGGCACCTTCATGCCGGTCTCGTCGAGCGCGGCACGGAACTGTTTGACGATGCGCTCACGTTCGGCCGCGGGCGAACCGAACGGCACCAGATCGTCGTCGTGGAAGTTGACGCCGTAGGCCCCCAGTGCGGACAACTTGTGCACCGAACGCACGGGATCCATCGGGGCGCGGGTCTCGAAGCCGAACGGGTCGCGGCCGGTGTTGCCCACCGTCCACAATCCGAAGGTGAAGCGGTGTTCCGGGCGGGGCGTGTAGTCGCTCATCGCCCGCAACCCTACTTCCAGCTGGTGCGCGCCGTTTCCGGGGGATCGACGGCCCACCCGCCCGTCGATCCCCACCGATCGTCGAAGACGATGTCGTGCAGCGGCCGCCTGCGCACCGGGCCGTGCGCGCCTTGCGGGCGGCCGAGCGTGATGCAGGCGGACAGCGCGACCTCGTCGGGCACGGCCAGCAGATCGCGCAACTGCGGCTCCACCAACCGGTGCCACATCGTCAGGGCACCTCCGTACCCCAAGGCGCGGGCGGCCAGCAGCAGGTTCTGTGCCGCCGGATAGACGGAGGCGCCCTCGTACGGATTCGGTGCGCGATGGCGTTGCATGCAGACCAGCACGATCACGGGCACGTCTTCCAGGTGATCGACGAAGTGCTGCATCGTCGCTGCCATGCGCGCCTTCGGCGAGCCGGTGGGCGCGGCGGAGCTGCCCGCCTGGTAGCCGTCGGCGGCTCGCTTCACCGCCCATGATCCACGGAACGACTCGCCCAGCACGATGCGCGCTTGCTGGGCCTGGGGGCCATCGCGCAGGACCAGGTAACGAACGGGTTGCCGGTTGCTGCCGCTTGGCGCCCGGCTGGCGTGCCACAAGATGATGGCGAGGTCGTGTTCCGGAATCGGCTCTGCCGTGTAGCGGCGGACAGTCCGGGTGGTGGCGAGGCCCTCCAGCAACGAAATCATCACGGCACGGCGATCACGAGCCGGTGAACTTCGGAGGCCGCTTCTCCATGTAGGCCGCGACGCCCTCGCGGAAGTCGTCGGTGCGCAACAGGGGCAGCAGTTGCAGGAACACGTGGTGCACGTTCTGGTCGAAGGTCTCGGTCTCGCCAGCGCGCATCATGCGTTTGATGGCCCTCACGGCCAGCGGTGCGTTGGCAGCGATCTCGCCGGCCAGTTCGTGGACGGCCTCGTGGAAGTGCTCATCGGAGACCACGTGGTTGACGATGCCCAACTGCTCGGCCTCGGTGGCGTTGAGCATGCGGCCGGTGAAGGCGATCTCCGCCGCCCTCGCATACCCGATCATGCGTGGCAGCAACCACGTGCCGCCGCTCTCGGGGACGATGCCGCGCTTGGCAAAGCCAGGGTTCAGCTTGGCCGACATGGTGGCGATTCGAATGTCGCAACCGAGGGCGATGTCGAGGCCGTACCCGGCAGCGCCTCCGTTGAGCGCGCAGATGGTGGGCGTATCGAGGTTGTGCAGCACCGTGGGGGGTGCGAGGCGCAGGTCGATCTCGCCGGCGATGCCCTCACCCGCGTCGTTGTCCAGCCCCCCGAGCGAGCCCTTGGCAGCTCCCATCTGGGCCGCCATGTCGAGGCCCGCGCAGAAGGCCTTGCCGGCGCCGGTGAGCACGATGCAGCGCACTTCCCGGTCTCGGTCCGCCTGCAGCAGCCGCTGCGACAACTGGTCGAGCATGGCCCCGGAGATCGTGTTCATCCGCCCCGGTGCATTGAGGGTGATCGTGGCGATGTGGTCGGCCACCTCGTACAGAACTTCCGCGGGGGCGCTTGCAACAGGGCTCGACATGCACAGAACCGTAGTGTCCGATTACCGAATCGCCGAGCGGTGCTTGTTGAACCGGCCGTCGGCGATCTACACTGCGCGTCTCATAACACACCGGGTCGCGTCCTGCGGCTCGGCTCCTAGGGGGAGAAACCCAATGCAACAATCCCGCGTGCGCCGTATTGGCGCGCTGCTCGCAGGCCTGGCCCTTGTGGCCGCGTCCTGCGGTGATGACAAGAAGGACAGCACGTCGGACACGACGGCTGCTCCCACCACAGTTGGCTCCGACACCACTGCAGCCGTTGAGACCACGGTTGCGGACACGGTTGCGGACACGGTTGCGCCTGCCAGCGGCAACGAATTGGCGGGCATGAAGGGCACCACCCCGCTCGTCGAGCTCAGCCAGGACTTCAAGGACCGTCTCGCCACCACGCCGTCGGGCGCGGACCTCAAGGACTACAACTACGCCGGTGAGACCTACGACGCCATCGTCGTCATTGCGCTGGCGGCAATACATTCCAAGACCGATGGTTCGGCCATGGCCGACCACATCGTGGGCATCACCAAGGACGGCGAGAAGTGCACCGACTTTGCGGCGTGCGTGGCGATCATCGATGCCGGCGGCGACCCCGACTATGACGGGTTCTCCGGTCCGATCACGATGAACGGCAACGGCGAGCCGCTCGAGGCCAGCTACGGCGTGCTCGTCTTCGGTGAGGGCAACCTCCTCGACGACTCGCTCACCACCTACATCACCGCCTCGGCCCCCGAGTCGGCCGTCAAGCCGCTCCAGACCACCGATGTCGTCCGCGAGGGCGACGGCGTGCTGGGATTCGGCGGCCTGCTGCCGCAGACCGGTTCGCTGGCATTCCTCGCTGCGCCGGAGTTCGCCGGCGCTGAGCTGGCCATCGCCGACATCAACGCCGCTGGTGGCGTGTTCGGCAAGGACGTCACCTGGTCGCCTGGCGACTCGGGCGACACCAGCACCGACATCGCCAGTCAGACGGCGGACCGTCTGATCGGTGAGGGAGTAGACGCCATCATCGGCGCCGCCTCTTCCTCTGTCACCCTGACGGTCATCGACAAGATCACCGCCGCTGGTGTGGTGCAGTTCTCGCCCGCCAACACGTCGCTGAAGCTGGTCGACTACCCGGACCATGCGCTCTACTTCCGTAACGCACCGCCGGACGACCTGCAGGGCAACGTCATCGCCCAGCTCGTCATCGAAGACGGCAACCAGTCGGCCTACATCCTCGCCCTCGACGACGCCTATGGCACCAGCCTGGCCGACGTCATCGAGGCTGGCCTCAAGGCTGCCGGTGTGGAAGTGCTCGGGAAAAAGATCTACAACCCGGCTCCCGAGACCGTGTTCGACAGTGACATCGACGAGATCGTTGCTGCCGACCCGGATGCCATCATCCTGATCACCTTCGACGAAGGGAGCCGCATCCTCAAGACCATGGTCGAGAAGGGCATCGGCCCGCAGAACAAGATGGTCTACGGTTGCGACGGCAACATGGGCAATGCACTCGGCGAGAACTTCAACGCCGGTAAGTGATCACAACTCACTGAACACGTTTCAGTAGCAATGGCCCCGAGCTTCGGCTCGGGGCCATTGTGGTTTTGCACTGCCGTGTTCGGGAGACCGAGACGAGCGGGACGGCCTCAGCCGCCGCTGGCCTTGGCCAGGGTGCCGAGGTAGAGCTCGATGACGGCAGGGTCGGCGAGCAGCTCGCGACCGGTGCCGGTGTGGGCGTTGCGGCCTTGGTCGAGCACATAGGCACGATCGACCACTTGCAGGCAACGCCGAGCGTTTTGCTCCACCATCAGGATCGCCACGCCGGTCTTGTTGATCGCCCGGCAGTTCAGGAACACCTCGTCCTGCAGGTGCGGCGACAGACCCGCAGAGGGCTCGTCGAGCAGCAGCAGCGTCGGTTCCAGCATGAGCGCCCGGCTCATCGCCACCATCTGCCGTTCACCACCCGACAACGAGCCGGCACGAGCGTTCTTACGCTCGAGCAGCCGCGGAAAGAGGTTGGTGACGTATTCGAAGCGGCTGCGGAAGAGCTTGGGGCGCAGGTAGCAGCCCATCTCCAGGTTCTCCGTGACGGTGAGGCTGGCGAACACGTTCTTGTTCTGCGGCACGTAGCCGACACCCATGCTGACCAGCTCATGAGCTTTGTGGCCAGTGATGTCGACGCCGTTCAGTGCCACGTGGCCGGAGCGAACGGTGCACTGGCCGAGCACCGCTTTCAACATCGTCGACTTGCCGGCGCCGTTGGGACCGATGATGCCGACGAACTCGCCGGCGTTCACCACCAGGTTGCAGCCATTGAGGATGTTGACCTCCGGGATGTAGCCGGCCACCAGGTCGTGGGCGGTAAGCACCGCGGGGTGGGTCGAGGTGTCGGTCACAGGTCCTCCAGGAGCGACTTGCCCTGGTGCGAGCCGAGGTAGGCGTCGATCACTGCCGGGTTCGACGAGATCTGATCGGGCGTGCCCTCGGCGATTATGCGGCCTTCGGCCATCACGATCACCCAGTCGGAGATGTCGTGCACCATGTCCATGTCGTGTTCGACGAAGAGCACCGTCAAGCCTTCGTCGCGCAATCCCCTGATGTGTTGGTTGAGGCTCTGCTTGAGCACGGGGTTCACACCGGCCATCGGCTCGTCGAGCATCACCAACTGGGGTTTGGTCATCAACGCCCGTGACATCTCCAACAGTTTGCGCTGGCCGCCCGACAGTGTGCCGGCGTACTCGTCGCGCATGTGGTCGAGCTTGAACCGCTGCAGCAGCTCGTCGGCTCGCGCCTCGATGTCACGCTCCTCGGCCCGCCACAGGAACGGGAACATGCCGTTCCACCACTTCTCCCCACTCTGTCCAGTGGCACCCAGCTTCATGTTCTCGATCACCGACATCTTGGTGAGGCTCTTGGTGAGCTGGAACGTGCGCACCATGCCCATACCGGCCGTCTTGTGCGCTGCAACTTTCTCCAACGACACGCCGTTGAACGTCCAGTTACCCTGGTCGGGGGTGTCGAAGCCGGTCAGCAGGTTGAACAAGGTGGTCTTCCCTGCGCCGTTGGGGCCGATCAAGGCAGTGATCGAGCCGCGCTGGATCTCCACCCGATCGACATCTACGGCCGTGATGCCGCCGAAGGACCGCCGGACTGCGACCGCGGTCATGATCGGGTCGGGCTTCCTGGCGCCGGGCTCGGGACTGACCCCCGACAACGCCTCGCGAGCCACGCGCGCCGTCTCGCTGACGGAAGGGGTGACGATCTCAGCGTCCATCGAGGGCCATCTCTTTCCGGTTGCCGAACAAGCCCTGCGGTCTGAACACCATCAGGAGCACCAGCATGAGGCCGATCGTGATCTGCACGTAGACACCGACATGGCTGGATTCGGTGATCAGGGGGAACCCGAAGATCTTCACCTTGCCGCCCCACGCCTTGGTCAACTCGTTGAGGAACACGTCGACGAATGCGAGCACGCCCCAGAAGAGCATCGGGCCGACGATCGAACCCGACACCTTCGCCAATCCCCCCAACGCGAGTGCGGTGAGCACGTAGAACGTCACGTCGCGGCTGTAGTTGTCGGGCTGCACCGAACCACGAGAGAGCGAGAACATCATGCCGGAGAAGGTGGCGATCGCCCCGCCCAGGATGAGCGCCTGCATCTTGTAGGAGTACACGTTCTTGCCGAGGCTGCGCACGGCCTCCTCATCCTCGCGAATGCCCTTGAGGACTCGGCCCCACGGGCTGCGCATCAACATGTAGACGAACAAGGCCAGCACGGCCACGATCAACCAACCAACCACCAACGTCTTGAAGTCGAGGCCGCCGTACTTCGTCTTCTCGGACGCCGCCAGCAGCACGATGGCGAAAACCACCGAGGCGCCGCCCCACGCGGCACGATGGTTGCGTCGCCCCCGGCGGACCCAGACATCGGCGACCACGCGCCCGATCCCGACGGCGAGCAGCGCGAAGAGCAGCAGCAGCAACACCGTGCCGAGGGCCGAGTTGTGCTTGTCGAACGGCCACAACGAGTACGTACCCGACGGGTTGAACGGCGTCGTTTTCACGAACTCGGTGCCGAACTGGTTGATGCCGTCGCTGCCGCCGGTGTACTTCTTGAAGGTGACCGAGCGCGCCAGCAGGCGTACGCATTCCGCCAACGCGATGGTGACGATGGCCAGGTAGTCGGCACGAAGCCGGAGCGTGGGAATGCCCATGATGAGGCCGAAGATCGTTGCGTACAACAAGGCGATCGGGATGCCCCACCAGAAGCTGATGTGGAAGTACTGCGAGGTCATGCCGATCGCGTAGGCGCCTGCGGCCATGAAGCCGGCCTGGCCGAAGTTCAGCAGCCCGCAGTACCCGAACTGCACGTTGAGCCCGATGGCGGCGATCGCGAAGTACATCGCGTTCACGCCGAAGAACGCGCTGAGCGTCGCACGGAGGATGTTTTCCAGGTCCATGGTTCGTCCTTCCTCAGCCCACTCGCTCGCGCCGACCGAGAATGCCTTGCGGTCTGACGAGCAGCACGACGATCATCGCTACGTACGCGGGCAAGTTCTTGAGTTCGCTCGGCACGCCGTCGTGCAGCCAGTCGAGCGGAGCGGGCCAGCTGCCACCGGGGGCTATCGGAATGCCCAGGGTGGACACTTCCACGAACATCCCGATGACGAAGCTGCCGACCAACGCGCCGTACGCCGACCCCAAACCCCCGAGCGTGATGCCGGCGAACATCAGGAACAACAAGCTCGATCCGAGGAACGGGCTCGACCCCTCGTCGAGTCCGCGGAAGATGCCACCGGTCGCCGCCAGCATCCCACCGAGCACCCACACGATTCGAATGATCTTCTGGCTGTCGATACCGGTGGAGGAAGCGAGTTCGGGGTTGTCGCTCACCGCCCGAGTGGCTTTGCCCAGCCGCGTCGTTTGCAAGGCGATGGCGACGGCGAGCAGCAGGACCAATGAGATGATTGCGGTGATGATCTCGCGCGGCGTCACACACACCGGACCGATGGACTTGCACTTCTGATTGTTGAACGATGCGAACACCTTGCTGCGACCGGTCAGCACGCGCAGAAAGATGTTCTTCAGAATGATCGCGAGGCCAACGCTGACCACCATCTGTGAGATCAGCCCGATCTTGCGTTTACGCAACGGGCTGTAGACCAATTCGTTGTTGGCCAATCCGAAGAGACCGCCGCCGATGACGGCAATCGGACCGGCGATGAGCAGGGGCACGTCGTGCTGGTTGTTGAGGATGTACGCCACCAACACACCGAACGTCACCAACTCTCCGTGAGCAAAGTTGGTCAGGCCGGTTGTCCCGAACACCAGTGACAGGCCCACGGCGCACATCGCGAGCACGAGGCCGAACCGACCCCCGTCGACGACCCGCTGAGCAAGCTGCGACCAGTACCCGACCGACGTCCGCTCGGCGGTGCCGGTGAAGTAGTTGACCGTGACGGTGCTGGTGACGAACGTCGACTCGAGCACCTGCCGCTCGGGTGCACCGTCGGTGAGCACGAAACCCTCCGGGAGTGTTGACACGTCGAGCGTCACGGTGTAGTCGGCCTTCGCCGGCACGACGAGCGTCGCGACGCCCTTCGCATCGGTGGCGCCTTCGGCGACGACCGCGCCGGATGCGTCGGCCACCTGGACCTTGGCGCCTTCGATTGGCTCCTTCTTCGTCTTCCCAGTGGTCTCGTCCTTCACCTGGTTCTGGACGCGCACCTTGATGGCGATATCGCCAACTGCAGCCGGTGCCGCCTGTGCCGGGGCGGTGAACATGGCGAACACGGCGATCCCTGCGAGCAGGAGGGCTGCGAGATGTCCTAGTCGTGTCCTCAACTGGTCCCCTGGTATCCCGCCGGACGGCCTGTCCGGATTGGCGGCGTATTAGAGCCTGCGCGAACACCTGGCGTCAATACTGTGCGCACGATGTTCACAATTCCCCGGCGGCAGCTTGCCACATCCGCAGTGTTCGCCTCAGCAGTACGTTGTCGGAGTGACCAGTTCCAACAGCTCTCCGCCCGACAGCACGGCTCACGACAGCACGCAGGCCGTGCCCCAGCCAACGTTGCGCGGGCCGGAGCCCGACGAGTCGCTGCGCACCGGTCCGAGTCGCTGCGCACCGGTCCGAGGGCTTCGACACCGGTCCGAGGGCTTCGACACCGTTCGAGTGTGTACTCGCACCCCGGGGTGCGAGTACACACGCGAAGGTGGCCGTCGGCGCCTCGAGCACTG
>JANONE010000288.1:0-5367 GCA_031420675.1 Ilumatobacteraceae bacterium
CGTCGGCACGATCACGCTGAATCGGCCGGCCAAGCGCAATGCCGTCACATACGACATGTGGGTGGCCCTCGCCTCGGCATGTCGTCGCCTGGCTGCAGACCCTGAGGTGCGTGTGGTGGTGCTGCGCGGCGCCGGCAACCACTTTTGCGCCGGGGCCGACATCACCGAACTGCTGGCCGAACGGGCCCATGATGCCGCGACGTTCATGCATGTGAACATTGCCTGCGAACACGCATTGGCAACATTGCCCAAGCCCACCATCGCGGTGGTGCAGGGCGACTGCGTCGGCGGCGGTTGCGCGCTGGCCATCGATTGCGACATGCGGTTGGCGGTCGACGGTGCCCGTTTCGGGCTCACTCCCGCCAAGCTGGGCATCGTCTACCCGCCGGCATCGCTGGAGCGGTCGGTTCGGCTGCTCGGGCCGGCTGTAAAGCGGTTGCTGTTCACGGGTGACCTGATCGATGCCGCGGAAGCACACCGCATCGGCCTGGCGGACGAGTTGCTGGGCGCCGATGGCATCGAGAGCCGTCTTGGCGAGCTGTGCGCCACGTTGACGCAGCGTTCGTTCCTCACCCAGGCGGCGGCCAAGGAGATGATCGCCGCCGTCACCGAGCACGGTGTGGTGTCAGCCGACCTGGCCGACACGTGGGCTCGCGAGGTGGCTTTGTCGGGCGAGATGGCGGAAGGTGTCGCTGCGTTCGAGGAGCGGCGGGCTCCCATCTTCCCGTGGCGCGGCCGGGGGAACACGCAGTCGTAGACCTCTGTCCTACACGTCAGTCCTACACGTCAGTCCTACAAGTCAGTCGTACAAGTCAGTCGTACACGTCAGTCGTACACGTCGGGGTGCTCCAGTGGGTGGTGCAACCAGCTCAACATCTGGCGCAGCTGGTGGTAGGCGGCAAGACGGGCGTGGTCGGTGTCGGTGACCTCGGCCGCGGTGCACACGCCGTGGAGGCGGCGCGTCATCGTGGGACCCAGCTCCAGCAGGCCGGACGCGCCCTCGCTCGCCCAGCGGGCGAGCACGTAACGGGCGATCGCGCCTTCCGGCACGCCGATGTCCGCAGCTAGTCCGCTGATGGTGCGCATCGGGTCGGTGAGCGCGTAGAGCGCGATGTCTGCTTTCAGGTTGGCGTCCTTGTCATCGGCCGGCCAAGGGCCGTCCCAGCGCGAAAGGTGCACCATCGGCTCATCGGGTGGGGGCTGCATTCGGCCAACTGTAGATGTGCGAGCCGGCGCTCGCGTATGGCAGCACCGAGTGACTCCCACCGGGCGGCATCGGTCGCGTTGGTCACGTCACGTCACGACACGAGCGGCGCGACTTCGTTGGCGAAGCGGTCCATCTGCTCGACAGCCTTGCTGTACGGGTCGCCGACGAGATGTGGGAACAGGGTGAGGTGCTCGACGCCCAACAGGTCGCGCAGTTCCTGCACGTGGCCGGCGACTTCCTGCGCGGTACCGACGAGGATGGTCCGCTGTGCCATCGACTCCTCCAGCGAAGGAATGAGGCCGGGCTTCGCCGGCTTGCCGTCCTCACCCATGTAGCCGCGGCTCCAGCCATACGGCCCGAGAAACTTCCAGAACTCGTCGTGGCCGTTGCGGGCAGTGCGCATCGCTTCCTCGTGGGTGTCCTCGATGCGAACGCTGACCACCAGCATGCGCTTGTCGCCGCGACCGAGATTGCTGTGCTGGTACTGCTCGTGCAACTCGCCATAGCGATCCCACATGCGCTTGATGAACGTGGGGTGCTGGTTCCAGAACACGGCGCCGTGATCGACGGTAGGGACGTACTCCACGGTGGGCGGGCTGGTCACGGCCTGCCAGATCTCGTACGGATAGATCGGTCGCGGTACCAGCGTGAGTTGCTGCACGGTCTTGCCGCGGTCGGCGATGCCCGGCTGGGGCAGCTGGAAGTACTTGCCGTCGAAGGAGAATCGTTCACTGGAGAGCGAGGTGCGGATGATCTCCATCGACTCTTCGAAGTACTCGCGGTTCTTCTGGTCGTCGGCGGCCTGGTCGGGGTTGTCGTGCGAACCGATCGACACGTGCTGGTCGTTGAGGTGCAGGATCTCGCGCGGTACGGTGCCGCGGCCGACACCGAGGATGCCGCGCCCACCGCTCAGGTTGTGCATCGTGGCAAAGTCTTCGGCCAGCCGCAGCGGGTTCCATTGCGGCACCACGTTGAACATGGTGCCGAGGCGGATGCGCTCGGTTCGGGCGGCGATCCAAGCCGAGACGAGGATGCCGTTGGGGATGACCTCGTAGCCCTCGTACTGGAAGTGGTGTTCGGTGGTCCAGAAGCTGTCGTAGCCCAGCTTGTCGGCTGCGACTGCGGCATCGATGAACTTCATCGTTGCGTTCCAACAGGCGGCGTTGTCGTAGTGACGGTCCATCGGGTTCGGTGCGCCGGCACCGGCGTCGGTCATCTCGACGCCACCGAAGAAGAACGCTCCAAGTTTCATGTGCACAGCTCTTTCCCTGAACGGCTTTTCTCTGAACGGCTTGTCTCTGAACGGCTTGAAACTAACCAAGTATTGATGGGGTCAATATCGGCGCCGTGAACGCTGCGTGAAGGCACCGAGAGCGGAGAGCGCCGGTACCACCAGGATCGCCCAGCGCAGGCCCACCGAATCGGCGAGCACGCCGATTGCGAGCGGGCCCAGCGTGATCGCAACACCCGAGGCCAACGCGCAGTAGGCGCCCAGTGAGACGGCGTCGAGGGCGTGCCCGGCGCGTTGGTAGAAGCGGTCGACCGTGAGCGGGTACAGGGGGGCGCCGCCGAGACCGACCACTGCCAGACCGAACACCTTCAACGGCAGGCCGGGGGCGAAGCACATCACTGCTGCGCCACCACCGACGATCAGGAAGCTGTAGGAGATGGTGGCGTCGCCCCACCAGCGCAACAACGTCGGCAGTGCAAGCCGAGTGCCGAACATCATCACGCCGAACACGCTGGCGAGGATGGGTGCCAGGCCGGAAGAGGCGCGGCCCACTTCGCGCAGGTAGGTGACCGTCCAGATGCCGACAGTGAACTCGGCGACTACGCCGTTGACGATGTGTGCCCACGGGACGAGGACTTCGCGGTCGAAGAAGTGGCGCAGCGAAAACGTGCCGTGGCGCTCGCTGGCGGGAATCGCCACGGGCATCGCCACCGACACGAGTGCCAATGCGAAGACGCCTGTCAAGATCAGGTACGGCGGCCGCCAGGACCAGCCGGCGCTCAGCGCGCCGCCGATGACGAGGCTGAAGGCCACCCCGGCTACGCCAGGGGCACCGTTGACGGCGGCGAAGGCCTCGGCTCGATGTTCGCCGTGGTGGTCACTGATCAGGCCGGGCATCACCATCACCAGTAGCGCACCACCCGCGCCGGAGAACGCAGTGCCGAGCAACGTGACCGGCCAACCGGGCCCGAAGCAGAACAGCAGGACCCCGCCGGCAAGGCCTGCTGCGGCGACCTTCAGCGCTCGCCGGCGACCGATGCGATCGACCACCTTCACGCCCAACACGCCGGCGAACAGCAGGCCGATACCGAAGGTGCTGCCGTGCAGGGCAGCGACGACGCCACTGATGTGGAACTGGTCGCGCAACTCGCCGAGCACCACGCCA
This sequence comes from Ilumatobacteraceae bacterium, assembly GCA_031420675.1. Lineage (GTDB taxonomy): Bacteria > Actinomycetota > Acidimicrobiia > Acidimicrobiales > Ilumatobacteraceae > UBA668. Next base: position 3,604 of record JANONE010000288.1, read on the forward strand.
ACGCTGAGGCCGGCGACCAACAAGCAGTAGCCGAGGGCCGACGAGTAGGTGAGCCGATCCCAGCGGAAGGTGGTGGGAGTTTCGGCCTGCGTAGTCACCCGACCATTTGTAGCAAATGACTGGAAAGCGAAGCGTGTTGATTACCGAATGCAGGATGTGACTTGTAGCTTGACTCGATGCTGCTTGGCATCGACACCGGTGGTACGTACACCGACGCCGTGATCTACGACGAGGCCATGTGTGCCGTCGTCGCCAAGGCCAAGTCGCCCACCACCCACCACGATCTGGCCATCGGCATCTGCGGGGCCATTGACGCCGTGTTGGCCGCGGCCGCAGTGCCGGCGGATCGCATCGAGATGGTCTCGCTGTCCACCACGTTGGCCACCAACGCGTTGGTCGAGGGCAAAGGTCGCCCGGTGTGCGCGGTGATCATCGGGTTCGACGGCGATGTACTCGAGCGCGCCGGCCTCGGTGAGGCGTTGGGCAACGATCCGGCCATCATCCTCGCCGGCGGTCACGATTCGCACGGGAGTGCGGTCGTGTCGCTCGACACTGCACTCCTGGCCGAGGAAGTCGCCATTGTTTCGTATCGAGTCGAGGCGTTCGCTGTCACCGCCCAGTTCAGCGTGCGCAACCCGGAGCACGAGATTGCAGCTGCCGCGGTCATCCGTGCCGTCACGGGCAAGCCGGTGACCCTCAGTCATCACCTGTCGGCGCGCTTGAACGGGCCGAAGCGGGCAGTGACTGCGGTCTTGAACGCCCGGTTGATCTCCATCATCGATGGGCTGGTACGAACGACGGAGGCGGCGCTGCTGAATCGCGGCATCCACGCGCCACTGATGGTGGTGCGTGGCGACGGATCTCTGGTCTCGGCGGCGTTCGTTCGTGAGCGGCCGATCGAGACGATCCTTTCCGGTCCGGCCGCAAGCCTGGTGGGCGCGGCTCATCTCACCGGTGCCGCCGACGCCGTCATCTCCGATATCGGCGGCACCACCACCGACATCGCCGTGCTGCGCGGTGGCGTGCCCATCATCAGCGCCGAGGGCGCGACGGTCGGCGGTCACCAGACGATGGTGTCGGCCGTCGCGATGCACACTCACGGCCTCGGCGGCGACAGCCACGTGCGCCACGACGAACGCGCGGCGGGCGCGGTGCTGCAGCTGGGGCCGCGCAGGGTGGTGCCCATCTGTCAGCTTGCTCTGGAGGAGCCGGCGCTCGTTCACGACCTGCTCGATCTGCACCTGGCCAACCCGATGCCCGGCGAGCTCGATGGGGTACTGCTCATCGCCGAACACTACGAACAGCGGCTCGCGTCCTTGGAGGGCGTCGAGCGGGCGGTGCTGTCGGCGATGGGTGAGCGTGTCGCCTCCGCCGCGCGCGCCCTTTCCACGATGCAGTTGCGGCGCGTGATGGAACGGCTGGTGCAGCGCGGCGTGCTGCAGTTGGCGGCCTTCACGCCAACGGACGCGGCGCACGTGTTGGGCCTGCAGGCCACGTACGACGCCAACGCTGCTGCGAAGTCGGCGGAGTTGTTCGCCCGTAAGCGCGATCGATTGGGCAAGGCGATCGCCGCCGATGGCCGGTCGCTGGCTCGGTTGACGGTCGACACCCTTGTCCGCCGCAGTGCCGAGGCTGTGTTGTCGGCAGCGTTCGCGCACGACGGACTACCTACCGAAACGGTGCGTCAGCCGCTGGTGCAGGCCGCGCTCGATCGGCAGTTCACCGTGGCCAGTGTGCCCATCGGGCTGCGCTGGCCGCTCGTCG
>JANONE010000289.1:0-18823 GCA_031420675.1 Ilumatobacteraceae bacterium
GTCGATGACCGAGCTGTTCGACGCCGCCAAGGCCGTGCTCGGCGGGCTCGACGGGCTGCTGGTGAACGTCGGCATGGGCGGCCCTGCGTGGTTGTCGGGTCCCAGCGCCGAGGCCTGGGACCGTACGTTCGCGCTGAACACCCGCGCCCACTTCCTCGGTTGCAAGTTCGCCCTCGACCACCTCGCCGATGAGGGGGCGGTGGTGCTCGTCTCGTCCGTCGCCTCGCTGAAACCCGGCAGCCGCATCCCCGCCTACGACTCGTCGAAGGCGGCACTCGCCGGTCTTTGCCGGCATGCCGCGTTCGAAGGTCGGCGCCGCCGGGTGCGGGGCAATGTGGTGGCGCCCGGCCTGATCGATACGCCCATGGGCCGCGCGGCCACGCGCGGCCGCCCTGGCCGCATCGCCGGCGAACTGCCGCTCGGTCGCCAAGGCAGCGCGTGGGACATCGCGAATGGAGTGCTGTACTTGCTCAGCGACGAGGCCAGCTACGTCAACGGCCAGGTGCTCGTCATCGACGGTGGCCTCACCAGCATCCACTGATCAGGCTTGAACTGCGTCAGACGATGGGACCAGACTTGCCCAGGAACTTGTCCAGCTGGTGCGCGAACTCCTCCACGTTGCGGCGCAACCACTCCACCAGCATCGCGGCGTGCTCCATCTCGTCCTTCATGTTGTGCACCAGCACTGTCTTGAGCATCGGGTCATCGCAGTCGTCCGCCCGCTGGCGATACCAGTCCATCGCCTCCAGCTCCTCCATGAGCGACACGATTGCTTGATGCATCGAGATCGTCCCCGCAGACAGCCGTTCTCGCGGGGCGTGGAGCTGTTCGCTGGACATGGTGGCCTCCTCGGTGGGCAGGCGGTGCATGCCGCCTGGCTCTGACGAGTTACCCGAATGGCCGACATCGCAAACTTGGGACCGCGGGTGCCGCGAGCACGTTTGCGGCCGCAACGGGGTGGGTAGTCGACTGGCGCAGGCGACGACAGAAAGGACCCGTCATGGACAACGCAGATCAGACCAAGGGCAAGCTGAAGCAGGCGCTGGGCGACCTGACCGACGACAAGGACCTGAAGCGGCAAGGCAAGGCCGATGAGGCCGCCGGGAAGGTCAAGAAGGTCGTGAGGAACTCCGGGCGCAAGGTGGAAGGGCTCGTCGACAAGGTGAAGGACAAGGTGAAGGACAAGGCCTCCAAGAGCTGAATGCTCCCCATCGCAGGCTGCCGACGTTGGACCACGTCGGCAGCCTGTGGCGCGTTTTGCCCGAACTCAGGAGCCGTGCTTGCGGTCTTCCTTCTTGGCCTTCTTGACGTCGCGCTTCTCTTTCAGCGACTTGCCGGCCTTCTTGGCAGCTGGTTTCTGTGGTGACTTCTCTGGCATTGTGCTCTCCCTCGGTTGATGCACTTTACGACGCGCTGAGGCGCAACAGTTCCAGCATGCCCGCTTCTATGCCGGCTGCCAGCACCTCGATGTCGGGCACGGTATCCCAGTCACCGGTCACGCCGAACGCGATCCTCCCGTTGTACGACAGGACCGCGACACCGGTGCGCACGCCCTGTGACAACGGTACGAACGGGATGTATTCCAACATCTCCCTGCCGCACGCATAGAGCGCGAGCTGGGGGCCTGGCACGTTGGTGGTCACCGTGTTGACGCTGCGCTGGGGCATGCGGCGCATCACGGTTGCCGCGGTGCGCAACCCCATCGCCAGCAACATGGGCGGAGCGAAGCCGGCCATGTTCACCAGTGCGTTGGCTGCGACGGCCTGGTGCGACTCCTTCAAACCCGCCATCTGCTCGTGTACTGCCTGCAATCGCTCGACCGGGTCGGCGATGCCCACGGGTAGTTCAGCGATCAGGGCCGAGACCTGGTTGTTGAAGGTGTGATCGCCGGCGCTGCGCACCGATACGGGTACCAAGGTACGCACTGCGACCCCATCGAGCTCCTCCCCTCGGCTCAGCAGCAAGTCGCGAAAGCCGTGGGTGATCGCCGCCAACACCACGTCGTTGACAGTGCCGCCGAACGCGGCGCGCACCGTTTTCACGTCGGCCAGCGAGGTTCGGGCCCATGTCCAACGGCGGTGCGGCCCGATCGTGCCTTCAATGGAGAGCGGCGCGTTGGGGCGCAGGCGCTGCCCCAGCGCGGCGGCGCCACGCAACACCTCGCTCACGTCGGCCACCATCCGCCGCGGGCCGCGCAACGATGCCCAGGCCCAGCGCGCCAGTTCGTTGGGGCTGGCGAGAGTCTCCGCCACTGCGCCACGGACGAGAGCCACATCCGACGGTTCGTCGTCCGGCGCCCAGTCGTCGGCTACTGCCGCGGAGCCTTTGGCAGACGCATCCAGCACCAGCGCGGTCAGGTCGGTGCCGGAGATGCCGTCGACCATGCAGTGGTGCACCTTGGAAATGAGGGCCCAGGTGCCATCGGCCAGCCCCTCCACCATCCATGTCTCCCACAGCGGTCGCCTGCGATCCAGCTCCTGTGACATCAGCCGACCCATCAGGTCGCGCAGGGCGTCGTCGTTGCCGGGGGGTGGCAGCGCCGTGTGACGGATGTGGAAGTCGATGCGGAAGTGCGGGTCGTCGACCCACACCGGCCGGCCGATGCCGCCGGGCACGAAGCGGACCTTCTGGCGGTAGCGCGGTACCAGCGGCAGCTTGCCGCGAACCAGCTCGACCAGATCGGCGTAGGCCGGCGCCGGCCCCTCCAAGCGCGCACACGACGCGATGTGCATGTGGTTGACGCCGTCCTCGATGTGCAGGAACGTAGCGTCGAGCGGACTCAGGCGATCCACAACCCCTCCCATTGTTCGGCGCTCATCGTCGCGCCTCGCGGACGAGTGTCACGAGGGGCGAAGGTCACCGATTGTCGTGCGCAGCGGTCGCCGGGCGAATCAGCCGGCCAAAGGATCGGGGATGTGACGGCCGGCCTCGATGGCCACCATCGGGTTGCGGTTCTCGTCACCGGGCACACCCAACGATTCGCGGAAGAGCGTGATGGCGTGCATGGTGCCTTCCTCGTGGAGGCCGGCGTTCATGATGCGGTTCACTGACGGTGAGAGGTCGATGAACTCGGCGCGAATGGCATGGGCAACCGCTTCGCTGGGGGTGTGGTCTTCCGGCAGTACCGCGTTGGGCTTGGCGCCGCGCTTGGTGGCAGCCTTGCGCGGCTTGGCCGGGGCCTTCGCTGCCACCGGCTTGGTGACGATGGGCTTCTCGGTGGGGGTGGTCATGGCGATCCTCCGCAGACTTGGGTGAAAACGACCCCTGGCGGACGTCGTGTTGACCGGCATGAGACAGACCGAGCCTACCTCCACCACGGTTCTCTCGGGATCGGATGTCCTTGCGCCAGAAAAGCGGCTCGTCGAGGGGGCCGGGCTACCCAAGGGCCTTAGTACCCGTGCCCTGCGCCGGCGAAGAGTGCAGACTGTGAACTGTGGAGGCCCTTTCCGACGGCGACAGCGTGCACGCGTTGCACGGCCGCAGCCTTTTGACCACCCACGAATGGTCGGTCGCCGACCTCAGCACCCTGCTGGCGGTGGCCGAGCGCCTGGAGGCACTCGACCGTGCCGGTGTCGCCACCTGCCTGTTGCCCAACGAGCTCGCCTACGCGATGTTCTTCGACAACTCGACGCGCACCAAATCGGCGTGGGCAGGTGCCGCCGCCCGATTGGGCATGCATCCGGTGATCGTCGATGGCTCGTCCACACAGGTGTCGCACGGGGAGACGGCCGAGGAGACCGGCGCCATGCTGGGCATGAACGCCCATGCGCTCGGTGTCCGGCACGACCTGATCCTGGGCGAGGGCAACAGCTTCATGCGCGATGTGTTGCGCGGCATCACCGACTACCTCGCCGCCGCGGGCGAGGAGCGAGTGGTGCCGGTGGTGAACCTGCAGTGCGATGTCGACCACCCCTCCCAATCGTTGGCCGACCTGCTGTGGCTGCGCCAACACTTCGGTGGTTCTGTGGCCGGCCGGCGGATCACGATGTCGTGGGCCTACTCGCCCAGCTATGCGAAGCCGTTGTCCGTCCCGCAGGGAGTGGTGAGCCTGCTCACCCGCTTCGGTGCGCACGTCACGCTGGCCCACCCCGAGGGTTACGACCTGTTGCCGGAGCCGATGCAATGGGCTGCGGCCGGCGCCATCGAGTCCGGTGGCTCGTTCAGGGTCACGCACGACATGGACGACGCCTTCCGCGGTGCCGAGGCCGTGTACCCGAAGTCCTGGGGCCCGCAGGCGCTGATGGCAGAACGGGTGTCGGCCAACCGCGTCGGCGACCAGGCCGCGCTGCGAGACACGGAACGGCGTGCGCTCGAGCACAACGCGCTGTTCCGTGATTGGATCTGCGACGAGCGACGAATGGCGCTGACCGATGACGCGCTCTACCTGCACTGCCTGCCTGCCGACATCGGTGCAGAGGTGAGCCCCGGGGTGATGGACCGCTTCCGGGTCGCCGTCGCTCGCGAGGCGAACAAGAAGGTGTACGTGATCATGGCGATGCTGGCGGCCGCCAAGGTGCCCGATCTGGCGGACCGCCTCGCCATTGGACCAGCCTGAACGGGGCTCGTGATGACCGAACTGACAACTTTCGACCGACGGGTGGCTGAACTGGCCGAGCGGTACCGTCCGCTCGCAGTAGCGATCCTGAAAGAGGCGATCCGCATCCCGGCCGACGAGGTCGATCTGCCTGTGGACGATGGGGGTGACCCACGCAGCGGGCTATCGAATCACGAGCGTGGTCGGCTCGAGTTCCTGCGCAAGACGATCGTCGACATCGGCGCCGTGCAACACGCCGACGACGTCGGATTCGATGACTACGGCAACCTGGTGTGGAGCGTCACCAACGCCTTTGACGAGATACCGCCCGACCGCAAGCTGGTCATTTACTTCGACGGTCACTCCGACACCGTGCAGGCGTTGCGCGATCAGTGGCACGACAAGCTGGGGGGTGCCGTCGACCCGTACGCCGGCTTGGTCGCGGGCACCACGCTCGACCCCGACGCGCTGCGGGCCCAACTGGGGTACCTGCCGCCCGCGGCGGAGTGGGAGCACCTCGTCTTCGGGCGCGGTTCGGCCGACCAACTCGCCGGGGTGGTCGCCGAGATCATCGCGACCAAGATCATGCTCGAGCTACGCGACGAGGGCGCGCTGCGCGGGTGCATCGTGCGCGCATACGCCACGGCTGCAGAGGAGGACAACGACGGTGGGGGTCCGCGTCACATCGTCGACCACGTGCTGCCGGGTGCGGCCCCCGACCTGATCCCGGACGTCGTCGTACTCACCGAAGGCACCGGCGACGCGGTGAAGGGCGCGCTCGGCATCTACCGCGGTCAACGCGGGCGCATGCAGATCGAGGTCACCGTCATCGGCCGGTCGTGCCACGGGTCGATGCCGGCGCTAGGTCTCAACCCATTGGAGCACGGCGGCGCGATCCTTGCCGAAGCGGCGGCGCGCCATGACAGGGGCGAGGGCATGCTCGACCATCCGTTCATCGGCCGCGGCACGCGGACAGCGTCGTGGGCAGTACTCGACACTCCGAGCGACTGCGCCGTGCCCGAACGGTTCAAGTTCCGCTTCGACCGCCGGCTCACCGTGGGCGAGACCCCGGAGCAGGCGTTGGACGAGATCGAATCGCTCGATGCGGTGGCCGCTGCCCGCGCCGCCGGCCTCACCGTCGAGATTGCCGTACCCCGATACACGCAGCACACCTGGAGCGGCTACCCGGTCGACAATGCCCAGATCTACCCCGGATGGATCACCCCCGACGACCACCCCGCGGTCCTCGCCGCCGTCGACGCGTATCAACGGGTGGTCAGCCCTTACGTCGTCGAACCGGAGGCCGGCGCCACCGCCGGCGCGCTGCGCACCGCAGCGAGGGTGGACAAGTGGATCTTCTCCACCGACGGCGTCGGTTTCCCGATCCCGCTCGAAAACACCTCGATCGTGGTGCCCGCGAGCAAGCGGTGGGTGGTGTCGGGTGCGGTTCGACACCCGGCGATGTTCGGCATCGGGGCCGGCATCGAGCAGAACACACATCGCATCGGCGAGTGCGTCGATGAGCGCGAGCTGCAGCACGCGGTGGCGGTGCTGGCGCGCTTTCCGAGGGCGTTCGCCGACCTCACCGGCATCGTCTGTTGATCAACGGCCAGGCGCCTCCCCGAAGTTACCGGGTCACGGCGGGTCGATGGCCGGGGCTGCCAGGACGAGGAACTCGGCGACCAGCGCGGGCTTCTCGCTGCCGTTCACTTCCATCGTCACTGCGTTGCGCATGAAGACGCCGCTCGCCTTGCGCGTCGCTTCCGACAACGTGACACGCAGCCTCAGTTCGTCTTCCAGGTACACGGTGTACGGGAAGCGCACGCGATCGAAGCCGTAATTGTACGACACCACGCCGGGCGACCAGAACGGGTAGTTGTTGAAGAACCCGGCCTGCACCAGCGACAGCAGCATGATGCCGTCGATGTTGTCGGCGCCGCGGGGGAACAGCGCGTTGGTGGAGGTGTCGGAGGCCTCCGGGGTGGAGTCGGTCGACCAATGGAACTTATCGAGGTGGCTGCGATCGACCCGCCGCCAGTCAGTGACGAACAGCTCCTCGCCCACATGATCGAACACCTGCTCCACCGACATGCTGCGGGCGTTCGGTGAGCGGCTCCACAAGAACGAAGCGTCCGCCATGGTTCCCCTTTCGAACGGAGCCTCAGCTTATGTTCAACTACTCGACGGAGGGAAGACACCATGACTGGTCAGCGATTCGAGCGCTTGATCGATGCACCGAGGTGGTATGGCGAGCACACACCCGATGCCCCCGCTGCGTGGTTCGACGGCGAGTGCACCACCTACGCGCAGCTCGATGCGGAGGTCGACAGGTTCGCCCGTGCGCTCGTGACCAACGGGGTTCGCAAAGGGGATCGTGTGGCCGTGTTGTCTCCTCCGCGCACCGCCTTTCTGGTCGCGTTGCTCGGCGTGCAGCGTGCCGGTGGCGTCTACGTCGGCATCAACCCCGGCTTTACGCGGCGAGAGCAGTTGCACGTGCTCACCGACAGCGCTCCTGTGATGCTGCTCTCGATCGCCGACTCCGGTGGTCGCGACTACGCCAACGAGATCTCCGAGCTGTTGCCCGACACTCCGTCCGTGGCGACCTGCTTCCGGCTCGGCGACGGCCCGACAGTGGGCCCGCTTCGCTCCAGCGAGGATCTGCACCGCGGTGTTGCGGCAACGGTGCCGCTGCCGAGGATCAATCCGCTCGATCCGGCCGCCATCGTGTACACCTCCGGCTCGACCGGCACCCCGAAAGGCGCGCTGCTGCCGCATGCGGGCCTCGCGTACGGCGCACACACCGATGCCGATGCGATGGGCGTCGAGGGTCCCCGAGTCGCGTGCAACCTGCCCATCAACCATGTCGGTTGCATCGTCGACGTGGTTGGCTGCGCACTCGTGAGCGGCGGCATGGTCGCGTTCCTTGAGCGTTTCGACCCCGGCGAGATGCTGCACCTCATCGAAGAGCTGCGCCTCACCAACCTGCAGCACGTTCCGACCGTGCTGCAGATCCTCACCCAGGTGCCCGAGTTCACGACCTGTGACCTCTCCAGCCTGCGCGTGGTGGCGTGGGGGGGTGCGGCGCTGCCCATCGATGTCGTGCGCAGTTACCGCGCGCTGGGCGTCCACCTGCAGACCGTGTACGGCCAGACGGAGATCATCTCCAACGCCACCTGGAGTCGGCCGGGCGACAGCGACGAAGCGCTCGCCGCCACCGTCGGCCAGGTGAATCCGGCCGCCGACGTGCGCATCGTCGACGAAGACGGCAGCGAGGTGGTCGACGGCGAGGAGGGTGAGGTGCTGTACCGGCACCCCTCCCAGTTCCTCGGCTATTTCAACAACCCGGAGGCGACCGCCGCGACCATCACCGACGACGGGTTCGTGCGCACCGGCGACGTCGCGATCCGTCGGCCGGACGGCAACCTCGTGCTCGTCGGTCGCCGCAGCGACATGTACAAGTCGGGCGGGCTCAACGTGTATCCGCGAGAGGTCGAGCTGGAGCTGGAGTCGCACCCGGCGGTGGCCCTGGCCGCGATCGTGTCGGTGCCGGATGAGAAGTACGGCGAAGTCGGGGTTGCCTACGTGATGCGTGAACCGGGCGCCGATGTCGACGCCGTCCAACTCCACGACTGGTGCAGGAGCCGGGTTGCCGGGTACAAGGTGCCCAAGCGCTTCGAAATGCGTGAGGCACTTCCGCTGCTGCCCATCGGCAAGGTCGACAAGCAAACCCTCAAAAAGGAAGCCCTCGCCTGATAGGGCCGCAAGAGCACGGGCCTTCCCGAAGTAGTGGGAGGATGTAGCAGCTCGTCGAACTTAGGGGGTTCCCATGTCGGAACAGAACGTGAAGTCCACGATCGTTGTCGGTGTCGATGGTTCCGTCGACGGCAAGCGGGCGCTCGCCTGGGCGCTCGACGAGGCGGAGCACCATGGCATGACACTGCTGTTGGTGAACAGCGTCGATCTCGGCATCTCGGCGGCCGATCCGTACAGCGGTGGCTATGTGCTGGAGCAATTGCAGGAGGCCGGCCGCGCAGCGCTCGAAGAAGCGGAAGGGATCGCCGCCGCGCGTGGGGTGGAGACCGAACGTCGCCTGGCGACAGGCTCGCCGGCGTATGCATTGGTCGACGCATCGAAGGGGGCCGCCCTGCTCGTGGTGGGCAACCGCGGCCACGGCGGTTTCCGCGGGTTGCTGCTGGGTTCGGTGTCGGCCGCGTGCGTGCACCATGCCCACTGTCCGGTAGTGGTCGTGCGCCCACCGGACAAGCCAGAGGACTGAAGCGCAACGTCCGCGGGCGGCCCCGCAACTCGAGGGCTGGCGCCCGGACTTCGGTGGGCTCAAGCGCGACGGTGAAGTCTGCGCCCACTTCCGCCGGTCACGTCATGCGTTGGCGGTCCGGGGCGATGCGGTAGATGATGCGGGCGTCGGTGGCGCCGGAGGCGTAGGGCCCGCCGGTGTACTTCTCGCTGAGGGCGTTGATGTGGTCGGCGGCGTCCGGGCCGGTGGTCGTGCCGATCACCGTGCCGCGCACTTCGCCGTAGTGGTACGGGTTGGTGGCATCCCAGACGGTGACGGTGACGCGGGTGTCATTGTCCATGGCGGTCGCCTTCGCGCGGCCGAGCTCGGTGTTGATCAGGACGTGCTGGTCACTCTTGCGTGGCTGCCCGGATGACGTTCACCGTCTCGAGTGCGGCGAGGGCCGCGTCGGCACCCTTGTTGCCCGCCTTGCTGCCGGCACGCTCGAGGGCCTGGTCCATGGTGTCGACGGTGATGATGCCGTTCGTCACCACCACTCCCGTCTCGTGAGCAACGCGGGTGAGGCCGGCGGCGCTCTGGACGGCAATCACTTCGAAGTGGTAGGTGGCACCGCGCATCACGGCGCCGAGGCCGACGATCGCGTCGTAACGGCCTGTCCCTGCCAACGCCTGCGCCGCCATGGGTATCTCCCACGCGCCCGGCACCCAGACCGTGTCGATCGCGTCGGGATCGGTGCCGTGGCGGGTCAGTGCATCGCGGGCGCCGGCTTCCAGACGGCTGACGATGAGATCGTTGAAGCGGCTGCAGACGAGCGCCACCCGTAGGCCCGCACCGTTCATCTGTCCGTGGAAGGTGGTCATGCGTGCACTCCTTGGTGGGCGATGTCGTGTTCGATGTCGTGTTCGATGCGGTGGGCGATCAGGTCGGCGATGGAGATGAGCGGCAAGCGGTGAGCGCGGGCGAAGGCCCGCAGTTCCGGCAGGCGCGCCATGCGGCCGTCATCGAGCACCAGTTCGCTCAACACGCCGACAGGTTGACGACCCGCGAGGCGTGCCAGGTCGACTGCAGCTTCCGTGTGGCCGGACCGCTCCAGCACGCCCTTGGGCCTGGCGCGAAGCGGGAAGATGTGGCCCGGCCGGTTGAGCTGTTTCGGCGTGGTGGCCGGGTCTGCCAGCGCTCGCAGGGTTGCGGCCCGGTCGGCGGCGGAGATGCCGGTGGTGGTGCCGTCGGCGAGGTCGACGGTGAGGGTGAATGCGGTGCGGAACTGGTCGGCGTTGGCGGCGGGCGGCACCATCAGCGGCAGTTCCAGCACGTCGCACAGTTCGCCCGGAAGCGCTGCGCAGATCACGCCCGATGTGTGACGCACGAAGAACGCGATCGCCTCCGGCGTTGCCGCCTCCGCGGCCATGATCAGGTCGCCCTCGTTCTCGCGGTGTTCATCGTCGGCGACCACCACGATTCCGCCGCTTGCGATGTGAGCGATTGCGTACTCGACGCTGTCGAACGGGTTCATGATGCATCGTCGTTGGCGAGCAGGAGTTGCGTGTCGTAGGCGAGCAGGCGCTCGACGTACTTGGCGAGCACGTCGACTTCGATGTTCACCAGATCGCCCGGCCGTTTCGTGCCGAGGGTCGTGACCGCTGCGGTGTGCGGGATGATGGCCACGCTGAACGTGTCAACGGTGGGCTGCACAACCGTGAGGCTGACGCCCTCGACGGTGATCGACCCCTTCTCCACCACGTAGCGCATGAGTGCGGCCGGGATTCGCACCTGCAGATCGGGCACCGGTCGCAGCACCTCGCCCACACCATCCACATGGCCCTGCACGAGGTGGCCACCGAGCCGGTCGGCCATGCGCACGGACCGTTCGAGGTTCAATGGCGCTCCGACCGCGATGCCGAGCATGCTGGTGCGCGCCAACGTCTCGTCACTGACGTCGGCCTCCCACCAGCCAGGCCCTCGGTCGACCAGGGTGAGGCAGCAACCGTTGACAGCGATCGAATCGCCCACTTGCACGTCGTCGAGCACGACCGACGCGGCGATGCGCAAGCGCTGCCCGTCGAATGCCTCGACGCTTCCCATCTCTTCCACGATGCCGGTGAACATGTGCCAGTCCGTTCTCTCGTTGCGGGGCACCAGGGCACGGCAACGCGAACAAGACGGCAAGCCCCCATGCCCGTACGGACAGCGCGGCGCGACCGAATCGCATGCGTGACCCTGCTCCCATCCGGACTCTGACCGTCGGCCTCGGAATTCCACCGAGTCGGCCCCACACGATGTTGCTGCGTGGGGTTCGCGGGCTTTCACCGCCGATTGGGAATTTCACCCAACCCCGCAGGGGGTTTTTCAGTTGTACTCACGACGATAGCAACGCCACGGCGCCATTGTCCGGTCGAGACGGTGAGAAGTGGGTGCTCAGCGAACGGCGAGGAGGCGCTGGTACAGATCCAGGTAGGCGCCTGCGGCCACGGACCAGCCGAGGTTGCGCGTCATTGCCCGCTTGACCACTCGCTGCCACGCCAGCGTGTCGGCGAACAGATCGCAGGCCCGCTCCAACGCCACGACCAATTGTTCGGCGTCGACGGGGCTGAACTGGAAGCCCGTTGCGACGCCGTCGCGCAGCGCCGCCTCGTTGGCGTCGATCACCGTGTCGGCCAGCCCGCCGACGCGCGCGACCACGGGCAGTGTGCCGTAGCGCATGCCGTACAACTGGGTGAGGCCGCACGGTTCGAAGCGCGAGGGCACGATGATCGCATCGCTACCGGCCTGCACGCGATGCGACAACGGTTCGTCGTAGCCGATGCTGACCGCCACCTGGCCGTGATGCTGCTCGGCGGCGCGGCGAAATCCGTCCTCCAGCGCTCGGTCGCCGGAACCCAACAGAGCCAACTGTGCACCGCCAGCCACGAGGCGAGGCAGTGCTGCCAGCAGCAGGTCGAGGCCCTTCTGGGTGGTGAGGCGGCTGATCACGCAGAACAGCGGTGCACCGACGCCCACCGCAAGATCGAGCTCCACTTGTAGCGCCGTCTTGTTCGCAGCTTTTGCCTTCAGCCGGCGGACAGAATACGGCGACACCAGTTCCTGGTCGGTGGCCGGGTTCCACACGGAGTCGTCGATGCCGTTGGCGATGCCGGTGAGTCGATCGGGCCGCGCGCGCAAGAGCCCGTCGAACCCCATGCCCAGCCCCGGAGTGAGGATCTCGCGAGCGTACGTAGGGCTGACGGTGCTGAGGTGGTCGCACCACCGCACGCCGGCCTTGAGGAAGCTGAGGTTGCCCCAGTACTCCATGCCGTCGGCCTCGAGCGCGGCAGCCGGCAGCCGTAGCGCCCGCAGCAGCCCACCGCTGAACAGGCCCTGGAAAGCGAGGTTGTGGATCGTCAGCAACGTCGCTGGACGGGCGGCGGCGGGGCGCAAGTCGGCCGTGCGGTCGAAGTGCACGTAGGCGGCGGTGAGCGCGGCCTGCCAATCGTGCAGGTGCACGAGATCGGGATGCCAGGTCCCCAGCCGGCCGGCGGCGATCTCGGCGCCGACCCACGAGAGCGCGCCGAAACGCAGGTGGTTGTCGGGCCAGTCGATGCCGTCGGCACCGAGGTACGGGCCGCCACCCTTGCGGGCGTAAAGGTGCGGCGCCTCGACCAGCGACACCTGCAGGCCGTTCGAAGCGGTGCCACTGACCAGCGCCCCGTTGCCACCGAAGAGCCCTGGCAAAGATGCCACCTGGCGGCTGTCGGTGAGCTGGTCGCGCACGCCCGGATAGCCGGGCAGCAGCACTCGGGCTTCCACCCCGAGCGGCGCCAGCGCCAGCGGGAGGGCCCCGGCGACATCCGCCAGGCCGCCGGTCTTGACCAGCGGGTAGCACTCCGGGGTGACGAACAGGACCTTCACATCGAAGGACCGTAACTGATCGTCCCGAGTGTCCGAACGACGCGGTACATTCCGGTCATGGTTGAACCCAAGGTGCTCGTCATCGTCCTCGCCGGTGGAGAGGGCAAGCGCATGCTGCCGCTCACGCAGGACCGTGCCAAGCCGGCGGTGCCGTTCGGTGGCAGCTATCGCATCATCGATTTCGCACTCTCCAACTTCGCCAACTCGCGCTACCTCAAGATCGTCGTGCTCACCCAGTACAAGAGCCACAGCCTCGACCGGCACATCAGCCAGACGTGGCGGTTCAGCGGGCTGCTGGGCAACTACGTGACGCCGGTGCCGGCACAGATGCGTCGCGGTCCGCACTGGTTCGCCGGTTCGGCCGACGCGATCTACCAGAACCTCAACCTGATCGGTGACGAGAACCCCGACGTGGTGTGCGTGTTCGGTGCCGACCACATCTACCGCATGGACGTGAGCCAGATGGTCGAGCAGCACATCGCTTCCGGTGCCGGCGTCACGGTTGCCGCCATTCCTGTCGGCTACGAGGATGCCAAGTCGTTCGGCGTGATCGAGGCCGACGCAAGCGGCAAGATCAAGGCCTTCCACGAGAAGTCGCCGAACCCGCCCACGATGGCCGGCGACGACAGTCGTTGTTTGGCGAGCATGGGCAACTACGTGTTCAACGCCAACACACTCATCGACATCGTCACCCCCGCCGGTCAGGACGATCAGCACACCGACATCGGCGCCCACATCATCCCCGCGCTCACCACCGCCGGCGTGGCGCACGTGTACGACTTCTCGCAGAACGTCGTACCCGGCCAGGACGACCGCGAGAAGGGCTACTGGCGCGACGTCGGCACCCTCGATTCCTACTACGACGCCAACATGGATCTGCTCTCGCCCGTGCCGATCTTCAACCTCTACAACGACAAGTGGCCGGTGTTCACCAGCCACCAGCCGTTGCCCCCGGCGAAGATCTCACGCGGCGAGGGTGGCGAGCCGTCGTACGTGGACGGCAGCCTGCTCTGTGCCGGTTCGATCGTGTCGGGCGCGCACGTCGAGCGTTCGATCGCCTCGCCCGGTGTGCGGATCCATCACGATGCGCACGTCACCGACAGCCTGTTGTTCCCAGGCGTCGTGGTGGGTGCCGGTGCCCGGATCAACCGATGCATCGTCGACAAGAACGTCGCGATCCCGCCGGGCACTCGCATCGGTTTCGACGCCGCCTCGGATGCCATCCGGTTCATCGTCAGTGATCACGGCATCGTCGTCATCCCGAAGGACTTCGCTTTCTAGGCACGGCCGTACCCGGACGAACACGGCTAGGCGTCGCGTGCAGTGGCGTCGATCACGCCATCGCGTACCGCGGGCAAGAAGTCGGGTGGCATCGGGGCCGCCTGTCTGGCCAACGAACCGCTCACCCGATGTGCGAGGTTGCGGTCGTTCATGATCGCCCTCGCCACCGTGCCGCCCAGGGTGCCGCCGATGCCCATTTGGCCGGAGGCAACAGCAGCGATCAGTGCGCTCGAGACCTTCGCCGCGACCGGCTGCACCTTCGCCCAATCGACCTCGGCGGCCATCGACTTCATCGCCTGTGCAGCCTCCGCCCCGCGCTCGCTGGTGGCGGAACGCACTTTCGACCAATCCACGCCGCGCATGGCGTCGGCGACGGCCTCCGCGTCGGCGGCCTCGGAGGTCTCATCGGGGTCGGCCGGCCCCTCGTCCTTGCCGGCCTCGTATGCGGCCTTCAGGCTTCGGCCGAACTCGGTTGCTCGCGACCTCACCCCCGCCGACGCGAGCGAGCGAGCCAAGCGTGCCGCGGTTCGGCCGAGTCCTCGCGCAGTCATCGCCCCCACGCTAGCAAGTGTCGAATCGCCGTCGATCTCTCGCACCGATGCTGTCGGGGTGCCACGCTGTGACCGAGAATGGAGCGAATGTCTTGGTCATCACCCATCCACCGACCCGTCGGCAACGAACAATGAGCATGTCGACTGAGGCGGAGCACGAGAACCGAGGGATGCAATGGGCGTCCTGAGGTCCATTCGCACACGCCCTGTCGACATCGCCGCGGACGCGGAGGATGCCACAGGCCTGCTGTTGCGACGTGCCGGGCGCGGCGATCAAGCGGCCTTCGGTGAGCTCTACGACGCGCTCTCGCCCCTGGTGCACGGCGTGGTGCTGAAAGTGGTGCGCGATCCCGCGCAAGCGCAAGAGATTGCCTAAGAGGTGTTCGTCGAGCTGTGGCGGTTGGCCGCCCGGTTCGACGGCACCAAGGGCTCCGCCCAGTCGTGGGCGGCGACACTTGCCCACCGACGAGCGATCGACAGGGTGCGCAGCGAACAGGCGACACGCAACCGCCAGGACCGCGATGCGAACCTGGCGGTGCGGGAACACGATGTGGTCGCGGCAGAGGTGGAATCATCGCTCGATCAGGCGCGGGTGCGGCGGGCGCTGACCCAGTTGTCCGACGTGCAGCGCGAAGCCGTGGAGCTGGCCTACTTCGGCGGCCACACCTACCGAGAGGTTGCGGTGCTACTGGAAGTTGCGGAAGGCACCGTGAAGAGTCGCATTCGCGACGGATTGATTCGGCTACGAGACGAACTGGGAGGTGTGTCATGACCGACATTGACTTGCATCACCTCTCTGCGGCGTATGCGCTGGATGCTCTCGACGAGCGTGAGCGCGTCGCCTTCGAAGCGCACTACGGCGCATGCGAGGTGTGCCGTACCGACGTGCTGGAGTTCCACCGGACGATGACCCAGGTGGCCGACTCGTTGGCCGCTGCCCCACCGGCGTCGTTGAAGAGCAAGGTGATGGCCGAGGTGGCCGTCACCCGCCAGCTGTCGCCATCGCTCGCCCAGACCATCGACCTCGCCAAACGGCGGCGGATGCGGACATGGACGACCATGATGGTCGCTGCTGCAGCGCTGGCGATGATCGTGGTCACGGTGGTGGCCCTGAATGGTCGCGGCAGCAACTACGAGTACTCCGACGATCTCGCCAGGGTGATGGAGCAGCCCGACTCGCGTTTTCTCTCGCTGGAGAACAAGAGCGGTACCGAAGGGTTCTTCAAAGTGGCATGGTCCAGCTCGCTCGGCGAGGCGGTGCTGATCGGTGAAGGCCTACCCGCAGCACCCGACGACAAGGCGTACGAGCTGTGGCTGATCACACCCGAGCAGACAATGGCGATGTACGTGCTCGACCCGGCCAACGACGGCAATGTGCACCGCACGTTGAAGGCACCGGCCGACCCGATCGCCTGGGCCATCACTGTCGAACCGGCGGCGGGCTCACCCACCGTCACCGGCGACATCATCTACATCGCCGACGTCTGACGCCAACGGCCGTGATCGCCAGGTTTTCTCGCCGACCCGACGCGTCGGGGTGTCTTTTGGCGTATCCTCAGGAAGTCGCTGTCAGCCACGTCGCGCCGCGGGGATCCGTGGCCCGGCCAAGCTCGCCGTCGGCGGGCCACCGGGTGCCCGACCGAAGCGCTGGCAGGGATCCAACGGCGTGTGATCCGAAGTCGGACCACACGGCGTCAGGCGGCCACTCATACGGAGCGCAATGGTTGAGGTACGACAACTCGAAACGGCCATCTGGTCGATAGCCGACGGCCGCGCCTCCGATCACGATCTGGCGCTGTTCGAGACAGATGAAAGCAGGACGTTGGCAGTGCTCGATCGCCTGATCGGTGACGCCGAGGACGACCTCGCGTCCGTGCGCGGCATCCACGGGGATGAACGCGATCAGGTGGTCGCCGACTTCACGGACACGCTGAAAAGCCTGCACCGCACTGCTGCGCGGTTGCGCCCGTTGCCGCCATCGCCGATCCTCTCCGAGCTGAATGGCGACGATTCGATCTCCTGGGAGTACCTCGAGCCGGGTGAAGTCCGACTGCAAGCCTCGTGGGCCGAGGGCCGGGTCGTCGTGTGGGCGGCGGGCCGCGGCACCGAGCCCGAGTCGAACGACGCGCTCGCCGATCGGCTGCAAGCGGTGGGTGGCCCGCCCAACGGCTGGCAGGTGCACCCCGGCGTGACGCTTCCCGGCGGTGCGCGCGCGGAGGCGCTGTCCATCTCGATGCGCGATGCCCTTGGTTGGCTGGTGGCCGTCGGCGGCGGTGTCGCCCCCGACGGGGTCGGCGCCAGCCTCTTGTGGGTGGGCCGGGCCGCGATCGAAGGCGTGCGCCTCGCCGCCCGCGGCGCGATCATGCCCAGCGTGCGGGTTGCCACCCGTCGCGATGGCCACGGCACCGACGCTTCCGTTCGCTGGGTTCCGGCCTTCCTGAATCGGGCGGGAATCGACGAACTGGCCGCAGCGATGCCGGGCACCGTCGCCGCAGTCGACGGCGGCGCGGGGCACACCACGACGGTCGCCGTCATCACCGGCGTGGTCGAGGCCATCATGAGCGAGAGCGCCGAGCGGGTGGACCTGAAGGCGCAACCGCCGTCGGCGAGGACGACCACCGATCTGGGCGACACCATGTTGGCCCGCGTCGACGGCGCCTCGTTCGCTGCCGATCCGACGCTCGCGCGCGACATGGCGCGTCGCTTCGACCAATGGGCGCGGTCAGTCACCGACATCGCGCACCCACGGTTGGTCGTGCAACTCGATGCGCCCGGTACCGGTGGCGTGTGGCTGATGTCGGTGCACCTCAAGCTGGCAAAGGGCAAGATCGTCCCGATCGACGAGGCGCTACGCGCCCAGGAAGGCAGTCGCGCGGCGCTGGCCGAGTGGACACGACTCGGGCGTCTCTTCCCGGCTCTCGGCCGCGCGGGTGTGCGTGCGCGCGGTCAACTGGCACTGAGCCAGGACGAGGCGTGGGACTTCTTGACGATGGTCGGCCCGATGCTCGCGTCCACTGGATTCGACGTCAGGGCTCCACGGATCTCACGCCGCAAGGCCACGCCATCGCTGCGGCTGTTCGCCGAGAGCTCGGCCGAGTCGGTCGTGGGTGCCCACCAGCTCAGCAACGTGGCGTGGTCGGTGCTGTTCGACGATGTCGAGCTCACCGCCGCCGAGGTGTCGCGGCTGGCGAAGCAGGCCCGTCCACTCGTGCAGTCGCGCGGCAAGTGGGTCGAGCTCGATCGTGTCGACCTGGAGAAGGCCGCCGCCGCCTTGGCCGAACGCGAGTCCACCACCCAGCTGACGGGCGCCGAGATCCTACGGCACAGCTTGGGCCTGGATTCATCCGGTCTGGCCGGCGGCATCGTGGTCCAGGGACAGAGCTGGGCCAACGACGTCCTGCGTCGCGCCGGCGAAGCCTCGGCGGCACCCGTGACGCCACCGGAGGGGTTCGTCGGTGAGCTGAGGTCCTACCAGACCGAGGCGCTCTCATGGATCGGCTTCCTTGATGCCGCCGAGCTCGGTGGCTGCCTGGCCCTGGACATGGGCCTGGGCAAGACCCCCACGGTGCTCGCGCATCTTGCCCGCACCGCCGGCAACGGCACCACCCTCGTGGTCGCGCCGGCAGCGGTGGTGGGCAACTGGGCAGCGGAAGCCGCTCGCTTCGCACCCGGTTTGCGGGTGCTGGTGCACCATGGAATGTCACGCTCGGAGGCCGACGAGTTCGGTGTCCAGTTGGCCACGGCCGACATCGTCATCACCACCTACGCCACGGCCGTTCGCGACGTGGAGATGCTCGCCGCCACCACCTGGCGCACGATGGTGCTCGACGAGGCGCAAGCCATCAAGAACCCGGCCAGCGACACGGCCCTGCAGTTGCGCCGCATCGCGGCTCACACTCGTCTTGCGCTCACCGGCACGCCGATCGAGAACGGCGTGGCCGATCTGTGGTCGATCCTCGACTTCACCAACCCGGGTCTCGTCGGGCCGAGGCCGGCGTTCGTCGCGCAGTTGTCGGGTGACAGCGAGTCGGCGTTGAAGGCCCTGAACGGCATTCTCCTGTTCCGCCGCACGAAGACCGAACCCGAGGTTGCCGCACAGCTCCCCGACAAGATCGACGAGCTCGATCACTGCACGATGACGCCCGAACAGATCGGGCTGTACCAAGCGGTCCTCGACGATCTGGTGCTGAACGTCGCCAACGAGCTCGGTGAGAAGAAGCAAGGCGCCATCCTCGCCGCCATCACCGCACTCAAACAGATCTGCAACCACCCGGCCGCCTACAACGACGACGGACTACCACTCGCCGGCCGATCCGG